>NZ_JBXWSF010000016.1:0-63603 GCF_059613285.1 Ruegeria sp. BHSB058
AGCATCTCCATGATCGTGGTGCAAATGCGGTCTTCGGACAGGACCAGAACGTCCGACAGGTGGCGCGATTTCAGCAGTTCGAATGGCCTGTCACCGATCCGGCCTACCGCAGCCCCGTCAACAAACGTGTCCACCCGGCCCAGCGACACCGGATGCCCCGCCGCCAGCGCCGCTCGCAGGCAAGCGCCGCCCTTGGGTTCGACGAACAAGCAATGCGTGCGGGCGCCAAACCACGTCGATACCCCCGCCGACATGCCGCCGCCACCAACCGGCAACAGAACGTGATCGGGCACGCCGCCAAGCTGCTCTTCGATCTCGACCGCCAACGAAGCCTGCCCCTCGATCACGTCCTCATCGTCAAAGGGCGACAGGAAATGCCCGCCCTGCCGAGCGCACCATTCCTGCGCCGAGGCCAGCGTGTGATCGAAATAGTCACCGGTCAGGTGGATCTCGACATTGTCGCCACCGAACATCCGGGTCTTCTGGATTTTTTGCTGTGGCGTCGTTACCGGCATGAAAATCACGCCCCTGACATCCAGATGCCTGCACATGAATGCGACGCCCTGCGCGTGATTGCCCGCGCTCGCACACACGAAAAGATCCTGCCCCTCCTGCTTCCGCATGGCGTTGAAGGCACCGCGGATCTTGTAGGATCGCACCGGGCTAAGATCCTCGCGCTTGAGCCAGATATCGGCATCATATTTTTCGGACAAGTGCACGTTCCGCTGCAGCGGCGTCGCTGGAAAAACGGTTCGCATCGCCTGTTCGGCGGCGCGGGCGCGGGTCATGAAATCAGTCATGCCGAATTCCCTGCCCCATCACCGTTGAAAGGGCAAGGAATACATATGTGTACCCGCAGCTTACCGTAGCTCGCGTCCCTCGACAAAAACGCCGTACATCGTGGTCAGGATGCTGACATTTATCAGCGGAAGGATCAGCAGAGAGGCGAATAGAACCAAAAGCGGGCCTAGAACGGGAACAATCATCAGGACCGTGCTGACAAGCTGAACAACCACCTGAAACAGGAACGAAGCGATGATCAGAACAACGACGGTTCCTGCCGTGCCGGTCGTTTTGTTCCACGCCGCCGACATGCTCAGCGGTTGGCCGATTGCGGCAGCAGGCAGAATGATCGCCAGTGGAAACAAAACAACGAGAATTAACAGCATATAAGCGATCATCACGATGATTGGCAGCCCGGCGGACCCACCGCTGACGGCCGCAAGCAAAAACGCCATTGGCAAAATGGCAATCAGCCCCAACAACCCCAGCAAAATACCGCGCCCGAAATAGGCCAGTATCCGGTCAAACCGGAACTCGGGGAATATCCCGCTGGGATATTCTTCCAGCAGGATGAACCGATGCCAGGATACCGCAATCCAGAACATGACCGTCCAGATGATCAGCATGAAAATCGAAAGGAACAGGAAAAAGCTCCCAGTCGTAACCCCTGGCGGCAACTTGGTGGTGCCTTCGTCAAACACCTCTGGTGTGATGCCCAACGCAAAAAAGGCACCTACTATCAAAACCAGCGCTACCAGAACCGGCCCAATCGTGATCTGAAGAACCTGCTTGAGATTGCCGAAAACCATACGTACCGAATGCAGAAAAATACTCCAACCCAACATAAAAACCGGTCCCTCAACCATTTGTTGTAAGTTCCTGCTTGTTTCACCCGATTTACTATCATGCGTCAATGCACTCCGCTTGCCCCCACGTCCAAAAACCGTTAGGGGCCAAGCGTCATTCGCATCAGAGGGAAGTCAG
Organism: Ruegeria sp. BHSB058; assembly: GCF_059613285.1. Lineage (NCBI taxonomy): Bacteria > Pseudomonadati > Pseudomonadota > Alphaproteobacteria > Rhodobacterales > Roseobacteraceae > Ruegeria > Ruegeria sp. BHSB058. The sequence continues at coordinate 1,768 of NZ_JBXWSF010000016.1, forward strand.
ATGTCCGCGCCCAAGAAAGTTGTTCTGGCCTATTCCGGTGGCCTTGATACCTCGATCATTCTGAAATGGCTGCAGACCGAGTATGGGTGCGAGGTTGTGACCTTCACCGCCGATCTCGGTCAGGGCGAAGAACTGGACCCCGCCCGCAAGAAAGCCGAACTGCTCGGGATCAAGCCCGAAAACATCTATATCGAAGACATCCGCGAGGAATTCGTCCGCGATTTCGTCTTCCCGATGTTTCGTGCCAACGCGGTCTACGAAGGGCTATACCTGCTGGGCACGTCGATTGCCCGCCCGCTGATCTCGAAACGCCTGATCGAGATTGCCGAGGAAACCGGCGCCGATGCCGTCGCTCACGGCGCAACCGGCAAGGGCAACGATCAGGTGCGGTTCGAACTGGCGGCTTTCGCGCTGAACCCCGAAATCAAGGTGATTGCCCCCTGGCGCGAATGGGATCTGACCAGCCGAACCAAGCTGCTGGAATTTGCCGAGCAGAACCAGATTCCGATCGCCAAGGACAAGCGCGGCGAAGCTCCGTTCTCTGTCGATGCGAACCTGCTGCACACCTCGTCCGAGGGCAAGGTTCTGGAAGACCCGGCCGTTCAGGCGCCTGACTACGTCTATCAGCGCACCGTCCATCCCGAAGACGCGCCGAACGAGCCCGAATTCATCGAAATCGGTTTCGAAAAAGGCGACGCGGTCAGCATCAATGGCGAGGCTATGAGCCCGGCCACGATCCTGACCAAGCTGAACGAATATGGCGGTAGACACGGTATCGGTCGTCTGGACCTTGTCGAGGGCCGGTTCGTGGGCATGAAGTCTCGCGGTATCTATGAGACGCCGGGCGGCACTATCCTTCTGGAAGCGCATCGTGGGATCGAGTCGATCACCATGGATCGCGGCGCGATGCACCTGAAAGACCAGTTGATGCCGCAATATGCGGAACTCATCTATAACGGGTTCTGGTACAGCCCCGAGCGCGAGATGCTGCAGGCCGCCATCGACAAGTCGCAAGAACACGTGACCGGCACCGTTCGCGTGAAGCTGTATAAAGGTCTGGCCTCGACCGTGGGCCGCTGGTCCGAACACTCGCTCTATTCCGAGGCGCATGTGACGTTTGAGGAAGACGCCGGTGCATACGATCAAAAAGACGCGGCGGGCTTCATCAAGCTGAACGCCCTGCGCCTGCGCCTGCTGGCCACGCGCAACAAGCGCACTGCCAAGTGATCGACGACGACGGCATAAACGACGAACTCGACATGTTCATCGAGGCGCAGGACACGGTTTGGGCCGCTGTCCTGCGCGAACTGACCGAGGGCCGGAAAACCAGCCACTGGATGTGGTTCGTATTTCCGCAATTGGCCGAACTGGGCCGGTCCCACATGGCGCAGCTCTACGGGATCGAGGATCTGGACGAGGCCACCGCCTATCTCGATCACCCGGAACTGCGCCGCCGCCTTGTCGAGGTCAGTCGTCTGGTGCTGACCCACAAAGACAAGAACGCCTCCGATATCCTCGGCGGCATCGACGCCAAGAAACTGCGCTCCTGCATGACGCTCTTCACCGCCGTCCCCGGCGCGCCCGGCGAGTTTCAGGATATCCTTGATTGCTTCTACAATGGCGAAGCTTGCCCCCTGACCCTGACCGCGATCCAGCACAGCTGAACGCTGCCGCTTGGTCATCCTTGCCTTGTTCCCGGTGTCTTTCTAACGCTTGCGTAAACGACAAGAGGTCACCATGGCGCTTGAAGACATTGCAAACGGCATCCAGTCCGGTCTGACCGGCAAGACCTTCGACGGTACGCTGAAATTCGACTGCGGCGCAGATGGCGTCATTGTTCTGGCGGAAAACGCAGCCTCAACTCAGGACCGCGACACCGACTGCACGATCCGGATCTCAGCCGAAAACCTGACCAAACTGCTGACCGGTAAACTCAATCCGATGACCGGGGTGATGATGGGCAAACTCAAGATCACGGGCGATATGAGCGTTGCCATGAAGCTTGGGCAATTGTTAAAATAACTGCTCTCGGTTTTCCACAATGTGGCAGCGGCTGTTCCCCCAACGCGACTCAGAGTTTGGCCGCCTTCATCTTCTCATAATACGGCAGCGCGCCGTCCAGCACCGGCTGCAACTTTTCCGGTACCAATGGCAATTCCCCTTCGGGACCCGCAAAACCGGTCGAATTCCAGACCGAACCATACCAATGCGCCGCCCAGACGCCATCGTCGGGATGTCCGCCCCTCGGCCAGTTCAGCATATGCGGTGACCACGGGACGCCGATCGCATCACACAGTTTTTCCAACATCCCAGCCGGGTCTTCGCGAATGTCGTGGCTGTCGATCACCACAGGCTCACCGCCCCAGTTGCGCACCTCGTCGAACAGTTCGGCCTGCTGCCAGAACCCGATATCGTCCAACGTCGGGTTTTCGCGTTTGGCTCCGTAGCTTGCGATCACCCGCGACGGGTGACGGATCAGGAACACGTTTCTCACGCCCCTCATCCAGTCGCGCGGAATTCCGGGGATCATGTGCTGGGTCATGTGCTTCTGATACCAGAACGGGCGCGCGCCGGGGTTTGTCCCGGCCAGCCTTGCAGCTACCTCAGCCGGGTCCCGCGATTGCGCCGCCAAAATCTCTTCGCGCATCGGATGGTTCAGCCCGGTCATCGCAAGATAGGCCGCGTAAAACGGCTCGTCGATCACCGCGCAATCGGTGCGAGCTCCGAAACTGTACATCATTGCCGTCGACAAGTTGCGCGGCCCCGACCACATCGCGATCTTCACGACGATACCTCTTTGTTCTTCTCTCCCAATTGGCGGCAAGCTAGTCGCGAGGGCCCGCGAGGCCAAGGGGTAAACAACGCTTCACCTGTGTGTGAGAACACATGTCAGCGGATTGTTTTGTGCGCAAAGCGGATGCAGCCTGATTGCAAAGGAGATCCGCCATGACCTTGACCCGTGATTTCAAAGCCTTTGCCCTGTTCACTTTGATCCTGATCGCCGCCGCGTTGCGCTGCCTGCCCGCCGTTGCCGCCGAGACCCGGACTCTGACGGTGGCCGGTGGCTGTTTCTGGTGCGTGGAATCCGATTTCGAACACGTCCCCGGCGTGATCGAGGCGGTGTCGGGATATACCGGCGGAAAAATCGATGACCCGACCTACAAACAGGTCTCCGCCGGGGGCACCGGCCATTACGAGGCGGTGCAGATCACGTTCGACCCGGCTCAAGTGTCGCGCGACACATTGCTAAGCCTGTTTTTCCGCTCGATTGATCCAACCGATGCCGGCGGTCAGTTCTGTGATCGCGGCGATAGCTACAGAACCGCCGTTTTCGTCTCTAACGCGGACGAAAAGGCCATTGCCGAACAAGCCAGGGCCGATGCACAGACAGCCCTTGGCCAAGAAATCGTGACCCCGATCCTGAACAGTTCGACCTTCTATCCGGCCGAGGCCTATCATCAGGACTACTACAAAGGCACCAAATTGGTTCTGACCCGGTTCGGCCCCAAGCGTCAGGCAAGCGCCTACAAGGCCTATCGCAAAGCTTGCGGACGCGATCAACGGGTCAAGGAACTTTGGGGCGACGCCGCGCCATTTGCAGGAAGTTAATCCAGCTTCGTATTCCGGACTTCCTCCAGACCGGGGATGACGTCCGCCGTGCCGTGCCGCGTGACCATGATGGCTGCGGCACGCATCGCTTGGGAAATCGCCTCCGCCATCGGCAACCCCCCGTCCATCCCGGCCAGCACATAGCCGGTAAAGGTGTCGCCGGCCCCGGTTGTATCCACTGGCTGCACTTTGAAGGCCGGAAAACCCTGCGATTCACCTTTGTTAGTGTCAAAGTACCGCGCGCCCCTTGACCCAAGTGTCACGACCACCTGCGCCACCGGCAGTTGTTGCGGCGCCAGTCCGGTCGCGGTCTGCAACTGCTCTGCCTCGACCTCGTTCAGAATCAGAAAATCGATATGAGGCAGTACGGCCCTGACCGCCTCTGCATCGAATGGCGCCGCCGCGTAACAAACCTGCAACCCCAGGTCGCGCCCCATCTTCGCAGCCTCAACCTGCATGTTGGTTTCGTTCTGCAATACCAGCAGATCACCCTTCTGCGTGTGGTCCAGCGCCTGTTCCAATTGCGCCAAGGTGATCTCGCGGTTCGCCCCAGGAAACAGCACGATCAGGTTTTCACCCGACTGTTCGACCGCGATAATGGCATGGCCGGTCGCCACTTCCACCTGTGCGACGTGACGGGTATCGACGCCATAACCCGACAGCCGGTCAATCGCCCAGCGCCCTTCAGGCCCGACCGCACCGATATGCCGAACCTCAGCCCCGGCCCGCGCCGCCGCAACCGACATGTTGGCCCCCTTGCCACCCAGAAACCGCGACAAATCCGTGGCCGCCAGCGTTTCACCCGGTTGCGGCAGGTGCGGCACGGCATAAACCATGTCCGCATTGATCGAGCCGAGGTTCCAGATTGCCACGGTCTACCCGATCTTGGCCGAGGCCAGAACGGCCATGTTCAGGATGTCGTTTGCTGTCGACACGGTCGAACAGATCTGGATCGGCTTGTCGATCCCGGTCAGGATCGGCCCGATCACCGTTGCACCCGCCATTTCCTGCATCAATTTGGTCGAAATCGAAGCCGAGTGTCGGGCCGGCACGATCAGGATATTCGCAGGCCCGGTCAGGCGCGAAAAGGGATAGGCCTCTTGCGATCTGGCATTCAGCGCCACATCGACGGTCATTTCACCCTCGAACTCGAAATCGACCCCGCGCGCCTCCAGCACCCGGGGCGCTTTGTACAGCTTCTCGGTACGTTCCGAGACCGGATAGCCAAAGGTCGAGAAACTGACAAAGGCGACACGCGGCTCCATCCCCATGTGGCGGGCAACGTCGGCGGCCCGCTCGGCAATGGTTGCCAGATCCTCTTCGGATGGCCATTCATGCACCAATGTGTCACCGATCAGAACGATACGACCCTTGTGCATCAGCGCAGTAATACCAGCCGCGCCATGAGCAGCATCGGCATCGAACACATGGTTGATCTGATCCAGAACATGCGCTGATTTCCGCGTTGCCCCGGTCACCAGCCCGTCGCCATGGCCGTGCGCCAGCATCAGGGCCGAAAACACGTGCCGATCCCGCGCCGCCAGACGGTGGATGTCCTTGCCGTCAAAACCCTTGCGCTGCAGGCGCTTGTACAGGAACGCCTTGTAGGCCTCCAGATGCGTTGTATTCGCCGCATTGACCACCTCGATCTCGCGCACCGCGTCGCCAAGGCCCGCAACCTCCAGCTTCTGCTTGACGTCGTCCGGTCGGCCAACGACCAGCGCTTTGCCAAAGCCCGACCGCTGATAGGTGACAGCGGCGCGCAGCACCCGTGGATCGTCCCCTTCGGCAAAGATCATCCGGCTTTGCGCCTGACGCGCCCGTGCGTTGATGCCGCGCAGGATGCTGGCCGTCGGGTCCATTCGCGATTTCAGGCCCAGTTCATAGGCATCCATGTCGATGATCGGCCGCCGTGCGGCGCCCGTGTCCATTCCGGCACGGGCCACGGCGGGCGGAATCCGGTGGATAAGGCGCGGGTCAAATGGCGTCGGGATGATGTAATCGCGCCCGAATGTCAGGTTCCGGCCATAGGCCATCGCCACTTCGTCCGGCACATCCTCGCGCGCCAGACGGGCCAGGGCGTGAGCACAGGCAATCTTCATCTCGTCATTGATGGCCCGGGCGTGGATATCCAGCGCGCCACGAAACAGGTACGGAAAGCCAAGAACGTTGTTGACCTGATTGGGATAGTCGCTGCGCCCGGTGGCCACGATCGCGTCCACGCGGACTTCGTGTGCCTCTTCCGGCGTGATCTCGGGGTCGGGGTTGGCCATCGCAAAGATGACCGGGTTGTCAGCCATGCTGGCGACCATCTCCTGCGTGACCGCGCCCTTGACCGACACACCCAGGAACACGTCCGCGCCCTTCATCGCATCTTCCAGTGTGCGTAACTCGGTCACGATCGCATGCGCAGATTTCCACTGATTCATGCCTTCGGTCCGACCCTGATAGATCACACCCTTGGTATCACAGACGATACAATTCTCATGCCGCGCACCCATCGCCTTGAGCAGCTCGATACAGGCAATCCCGGCAGCACCGGCACCGTTCAGGACAATCTTCACATCCTCGATCTTCTTGCCCGAGATATGCAGCGCGTTGATCAGACCCGCCGCACAGATCACCGCCGTCCCGTGCTGGTCATCGTGGAAGACCGGAATGTCCATCTCTTCCTTCAGGCGCTGTTCGATGATGAAGCACTCGGGCGCCTTGATGTCTTCCAGATTGATCCCGCCAAAGGTCGGCCCCATCAGGCGCACCGCACGGCAGAATTCATCCGGGTCTTCGGTGTCCAGCTCGATATCGATCGAATTCACGTCAGCGAACCGTTTGAACAGGACCGATTTGCCCTCCATCACCGGTTTCGAGCCCAGCGCCCCCAGATTGCCAAGACCCAGAACCGCCGTCCCGTTCGAAATCACCGCCACAAGATTGCCCTTGTTGGTATAGTCATAGGCCGTCTCGGGGTTGGCCGCGATGGCTTCGCACGGCACTGCCACGCCAGGGCTATAGGCCAGTGACAGGTCTCGCTGCGTGGTCATTGGAACGGTGGCCTGCACCTCCCATTTGCCGGGGGTCGGTTCCAGGTGAAAGGCAAGCGCCTCTTCGGGGGTGATCTTCGCTTTGGGCATGAGATATGTCGTTTTCCGCGCTGTTGGGCTTTTCCGCCTCTTACAGCAGGCAAGCGCCCGCCTCAACGACAATGCGTTTTCGCCTTTCGTCGCAGTTTACGGATTTGTAAGGTCCCCCCGGAACACGCCGGGAGATGTCAGTCTTGTCCAACGTCACGCCAATGATGGCGCAATATCTCGCAATCAAAGAGGCCCACGCCGATGCCCTGCTGTTTTACCGGATGGGCGATTTCTACGAGATGTTCTTTGAAGACGCCATGAATGCCGCCGAGGCGCTGGATATCGCGCTGACCAAACGCGGCAAGCACAATGACCAGGACATTCCGATGTGCGGGGTTCCGGTTCATTCTGCCGAAGGATACCTGCTGACACTGATCCGCAAGGGCTTTCGCGTTGCCGTCTGCGAACAGATGGAAAGTCCGGCCGAGGCTAAGAAAAGAGGCTCTAAATCAGTGGTAAAGCGCGATGTCGTGCGCCTTGTCACCCCCGGAACTCTGACCGAAGACGCGCTGCTCGAAGCGCGCCGACACAACTTTCTGGCCGCCTATGCCGAGGTTCGTGACCAGGCCGCCCTGGCCTGGGCGGATATATCGACAGGTGCGTTCCACGTGATGCCCCTTTCACCCGTTCGGCTCAGCCCCGAACTTGCGCGGCTGGCCCCTTCCGAACTGATCGTCGCTGACGGAATGGATGGAAAGCTGGTCGAAACCACCCTTGACCTAGGCGTTCCGATCACCCCGATCGGGCGCGCAAGTTTCGACAGCACAGCTGGTGAAAAGCGTATCTGTACCCTGTTCGCCGTGGGCGCGCTGGACGCGTTCGGTACATTCGACCGCGCCGAGGTCGCAGCGATGGGCGCTCTGGTCGACTATCTGGACATCACACAAAAAGGCAAACTGCCGCTATTGCAGGTGCCCCAGAAAGAGGCCCAGGACCGCGTAGTTCAGATCGACGCCGCCACCCGCCGCAATCTGGAAATCACCCGTTCGTTGTCCGGTGGCCGCGCCGGCTCTCTGTTGTCGGTCATTGACCGCACGGTGACGGCGGGCGGCGCGCGACTGCTGGAACAACGCCTGTCCAGCCCGTCCCGATCGCCCGATATCATTCACGCCCGTCACGATGCGGTAGGTTTTTGCGTTGAAGAGACCCTTCTGGCCTCGGATCTGCGCGAAGCATTGCGCAAAACCCCGGATCTGAACCGCGCCCTGTCGCGGCTGTCGCTTGATCGGGGCGGACCGCGCGATCTGGCGGCCATCCGTAACGGGCTTTCACAGGCGGAACAAATCGCTGGCCTCTGCGCCGCTGACGACTTGCCTTCGATTCTGTCCGATGCGGTTCATAGCCTGACCGGTTTTGATGACCTGCTCGGGCTTCTGGACGCCGCGCTTGTCGCTGAACCCCCGCTGCTGGCCCGCGATGGCGGTTTCATCGCCGCTGGCTATGACTCGGAACTGGACGAGGCCCGTACTTTGCGCGACCAGGGCCGTTCCGTCATCGCCGGGTTTCAGCAGAAATACATCGATCACACCGGCATCGCCTCGCTGAAGATCAAACACAACAATGTGCTGGGCTATTTCATCGAAACCACAGCAACCCACGCCTCAAAGATGCTCGGCGTTCCCCTCAACGAGACCTACATCCATCGCCAGACAACCGCCAATCAGGTGCGCTTCACCACGGTCGAGCTCAGCGAAATCGAAACCCGCATCCTGAATGCGGGCAATCTGGCGCTGGAGATCGAAAAGCGGCTCTATTCAGGGCTTTCTGACGCCATTCTCGATCAGGCGGCCCGACTGAACCAGGCGGCACGCGGCCTGGCCGAGCTTGACCTGACCGCCGCGCTGGCCGACCTAGCGCGCGGGGAAAACTGGTGCCGCCCCACCGTCGACACATCCCGCGCCTTTGACATAAAAGGCGGCCGTCACCCTGTGGTCGAACACGCCCTGCGCCAACAAGGCGGGGACGCCTTCATCGCCAACGACTGCGATCTGTCGGCCGAGAATGGCGCCGCAATCTGGCTTTTGACCGGCCCGAACATGGCCGGTAAATCAACTTTCCTGCGCCAGAACGCGCTCATTGCCCTGCTGGCGCAAATGGGCAGCTACGTGCCGGCCGACACCGCCCATGTCGGGCTTGTCAGTCAACTTTTCAGCCGGGTCGGTGCATCCGATGATCTGGCACGGGGGCGCTCGACTTTCATGGTCGAGATGGTCGAAACTGCCGCCATCCTCAATCAGGCCGACGACCGCGCGCTGGTCATCCTCGATGAGATTGGCCGAGGCACAGCCACTTATGACGGCCTCTCCATTGCCTGGGCCACGCTGGAACACCTGCACGCATCCAACAAATGCCGCGCCCTGTTTGCCACCCACTATCACGAACTGACAGCCTTGGCCGGCAGCCTCGAAGGCGTCGACAATGCCACCGTCGCGGTGCGCGAATGGGAAGGCGAGGTCATTTTCCTGCACGAGGTCCGCAAGGGCGCTGCCGACCGGTCCTATGGTGTACAGGTCGCCCAGCTTGCAGGCCTGCCGCCCTCGGTCGTCGAACGCGCCCGCGTCGTACTCGACCAGTTGGAGAAATCCGAACGTGAAGGCGGCAGGCAAAAAGCGCTGATCGACGATCTGCCTCTCTTCTCCGCTGCACCGCCACCGCCGTCGCCAATGCCGAAATCCTCGCCTGTCACTGACATTCTCAAGAATGTCCTGCCCGACGAACTCTCCCCGCGCGAGGCGCTGGACCTGATTTACAAACTGAAAGAGGCGGCCAACACCTGACCGCCCCTTCATCTTTCGAAGAATACTCTCGCCGGAGGCTTGGTCGCGCGCCGGCGAAGCCGATCAGCTTGCTGGCATCGACGACACGCCAACCTGCGCCGGGCGCAGCAAACGGTCATGCAGCATAAAGCCCTCGGCTGACACCTGAATGATGTCACCCGCCTTGGTACCCGGCAAAGGTGCCTCGAACATCGCTTCGTGCATCTGTGGGTCGAACCGATCCCCAACCTCGGGCGAAATCACTTGAATCCCATGTTTCTGGAACACGTCGCGCAGCGCGCGCATGGTCAGTTCCACGCCTTCGATCAGTGCCGCCGAAACATCCCGCTGCTCTTCGGTTGCCGCTTCCAGTGCACGTTTCATGTTGTCGTAGACCGGCAACATGTCGCGCGCCAGCTTTGATCCGCCATAGTTCTCGGCATCCCGCCGCGCTTTTTCGCCCCGTTTACGGGCGTTTTCCGCATCCGCCAGCGCGCGCATGAACTTGTCCTTCAGTTCATCCCGCTCGGCGCGCAGCGCGTCCAGCTCCAGCGCCTCTTCGCTGATTTCCGCCAACTCCTCGGCCAGTTCTTCGGCCTCTGCGGTCGCAATATCGTCCAGAAACTCTTCGTTCTTCGGCTCTGCCATCTTTCCACCTCTAGCTCCGGTCGGAAATCAGCTTTCCAACCAGTTGTGCCGTATAATCCACGATCGGCACGATCCGTCCGTAATTCAGGCGCGTCGGGCCAATCACTCCCACCGCGCCGATGATCTTTCGATCAGCGTTCATATATGGAGACACCACCAAAGAGGAACCCGAAAGTGAGAAAAGTTTGTTCTCCGAACCGATAAAAATGCGCACACCCTCGCCGGTTTCGGTCAATTCCAGGAATTCGGCAATGTCGCGCTTGCGTTCCAGATCATCAAACAAGCTCCGGATACGCTCCAGCTCTGCCTCCTGACCGGTACCGTCCAACAGATTCGCTCGTCCCCGCACGATCAGGCGGGCCGAATCTTCGCCATCTCCATCCCAAAGGGCAAGGCCGCTCTCGACGAGTTCGCGCGCCAGCGCATCGATTTCCTGACGCCGCGCGGCGATGTCGCTCTGCATCATCCGACGGACCTCGGTCAGCGTCCGCCCCTCGATCAAGGCATTGAGGAAATTGGCCGCCTCTCGCATCGAACTGGGCGTCTGTCCCGGCGGCGGCGAGAACAACCGGTTCTCTACATGCCCGTCTGAAAACACCAGCACCACCAACGCCCGATCATGCGCCAGCGACACGAATTCGATATGCTTGATCTCGGCCTCATGCTTGGGCGTCAGCACCAAAGATGCACCGTGCGTCACGTTCGACAAGGCCGATCCGACCCTGTCCAGCATGCCGCTGACATCGCCCGCATTATCGCCCAGGGTGGCGTCCAGCTTCTGCCGGTCGTCCGCTCCCAGATCGCCAACTTCCAGCAATCCATCAACGAACATGCGCAGTCCCATCTGCGTCGGCACGCGGCCTGCGCTGATATGGGGGCTGTTCAACAGGCCCAGATACTCCAGATCCTGCATCACGTTGCGAACCGTAGCGGCGCTGACCTTTTCGCTTAACGTCCGGGTCAGGGTACGGCTGCCAACGGGCTCGCCACTGTCAAGATAGCTTTCCACGATCAACCGGAAAACCTCGCGCGACCGTTCGTTCATCTCGTTCAGGATTTTGTTTGCTTCACTCATCAGCGCCTCTTACTGGGTCGCCATTAAATCGCAGGTTCGGGAAAGGTCAATCGGGGTTGCATCGCCATACGTGCGGGCGGTATCCCGAGACCAGCAAACAAAGGATTTCTCATGCGACCCTCAGGACGAGATTTAAGCGAAATGCGCCCGGTTTCAATCGAGACGGGATTCACCAAACATGCCGAAGGCTCTTGCCTGATCAGAATGGGTGACACCCATGTTCTGTGCACCGCAACCATCGAAGATCGTGTGCCGCCTTTTATCAAGGGCTCGGGGCTGGGCTGGGTCACCGCCGAATACGGCATGCTGCCACGCGCGACCAACACCCGGATGCGGCGCGAGGCCGCGTCGGGCAAGCAAGGCGGTCGGACTGTTGAAATCCAGCGGTTGATCGGCCGGGCCCTGCGTGCCGGTGTCGACCGTGTGGCCCTTGGCGAACGTCAGATCACCGTCGACTGCGACGTCATTCAGGCCGATGGCGGAACCCGCTGCGCCTCGATTACCGGTGGCTGGGTCGCGCTCCGCCTTGCGGTTAACAAGCTGATGAAGACAGGCGATGTAATCTCGGATCCGCTGATCGACCCGGTCGCCGCCGTATCCTGCGGTATCTATGCCGGCCAACCTGTGCTTGACCTCGACTATCCCGAAGACAGCGAAGCGGGCGTTGACGGCAATTTCATCATGACCGGTTCGGGTAAGCTGATCGAGGTACAGATGAGTGCCGAAGGTTCGGTTTATTCCCGCGATCAGATGAACCAATTGCTGGATCTGGCGGAAAAAGGCGTCGGTGAACTGGTTGCCGCCCAAAAGGCCGCCACCGCATGATACGGCACTTCGACGGCGACACACTGCTGGTGGCAACCCACAACAAGGGCAAGCTGGAGGAGATGGCGCATCTCCTCACCCCATTTGGGGTCAAGGTTGTGGGCGCGGGCGAGATGAACCTGCCGGAGCCGGAAGAAACCGAGGATACATTCGTCGGAAACGCCCGGATCAAGGCCCATGCCGCTGCCCAAGCCACTGGCCTGCCGGCGCTGTCGGACGATTCCGGCATCACCATTGACGGGCTGGACGGCGCACCAGGTGTCTATACCGCCGATTGGGCCGAAACCGAAAATGGGCGCGATTTCCTGATGGCCATGGCCCGCGCCCATACCGAGCTTGAGAAGCGCAACGCCCCCCATCCTCGCACCGCCCAGTTTCGCTGCACCCTGGTGCTGGCCTGGCCCGATGGTCATGACGAAGTGTTCGAGGGCATCGCTCCGGGCCAACTCGTCTGGCCCATTCGCGGAGCCGAAGGCTTCGGCTATGACCCCATGTTCGTGCCCGACGGCTATGATCAGACCTTTGCCGAGATGGACCGTTGGGAAAAGAACAAGATCAGCCACCGGGCAAAAGCGGTGGAGAAATTCGTGCAGGGTTGTTTTGGCGGATGATTGGCGCAACGGGGGCTTTGGGCTCTATGTGCATTGGCCGTTTTGCGAGGCCAAGTGCCCCTATTGCGATTTCAATAGCCACGTTTCACGTGAAATCAATCAAAACCAATGGCTTAACGCCTATCTGAGCGAGCTCGAACGCTCCGCCGCGGAAACCCCGAACAGGGTGCTCGACACCATCTTCTTTGGCGGCGGCACCCCATCCCTGATGGACCCCGCCACAGTCGCGGCTGTCATAAACAAGGCGCGTGCCCTGTGGCGGCCATCCAACGACATGGAAATCACGCTCGAGGCCAATCCCGGTTCGGTCGACGCGGGCCGCTTTGCCGCCTATCGCGATGCAGGGGTCAACCGTGTGTCGATGGGAATTCAGGCGCTGAATGACGAAGATCTCCGCCGCCTTGGCCGCATACATACCGTCGCCGAAGCGCGCGCGGCTTTTGACATCGCCCGCAATTGCTTCGACCGCGTCAGCTTTGACCTTATCTATGCCCGCCAGCACCAGACGCTTGAAGGTTGGCGCGCCGAGCTCACTGAAGCCTTGTCGATGGCTATCGATCACCTGTCGCTTTATCAACTGACCATCGAGGAGGGCACCGCATTCGGCGACCGCTATGCAGTCGGAAAATTGCGCGGCCTGCCCGAGGATGACAGCGCCGCCGACATGTATCTTGCTACGCAACAAGTCTGCGAGGCGCATGGCATGCCCGCTTACGAAATATCCAACCACGCCCGCGACGGCGCTCAATCGCGGCACAACCTGATCTATTGGCGCTACGGCGATTACGTTGGCATCGGCCCGGGCGCGCATGGCCGCCTCACATTGGGCGGGCGCAAATTCGCAACCGAAACCGCCTTGAACCCCTCCGCCTGGCTGAATGCGGCTGCGGCGGGCAACGGCGAAAGCGCCAGAACGGAACTGACCACACAGGAACAAGCAAACGAATACCTCATGATGGGGTTGCGGGTGTCCGACGGCCTAGATGTTGATCGTTATCAACTGTTGTCAGGCAAAACTATGCCTTTCGAAACGATATCCCATCTGACCGAAATCGGAATGATCGAAACAGAAGGAAACCGCCTGCGCGCAACTCGTGACGGGCGGGCGGTTCTGAACGCGGTCATCCGCGAGCTTCTGGTGGACTGAGCGATGCACTACATCTGGGCCTTCTTGGGATTGACCTGCGTCGCGCTCGCCATGATCGGCGTGTTCCTTCCGCTGCTACCGACCGTTCCCTTCCTGCTGCTCGCTGCATTCTTCTTTGCTCGCTCCTCCTCGCGTCTGCACACCTGGCTGCTGACACATCGCAGCTTTGGCCCCCTGATCGTCGACTGGCAAACCTCCGGTGCAATCAAAACGCGCGCAAAAAAGGCGGCGACCCTGTCGATCGCCGCCGTCTTTTTGCTGTCGCTTGTTCTTGGCGTTCCCTCCCACGTCCTGATCATTCAGGCCGTGGTTCTGGGTGCGGTCCTGATCTTTATCTGGACCCGGCCTAGCGGCTGAGCTTGGCGCATAGATCGTCCAGCTGATCCAGATTTTCATAGGTCAGAACGACCTGCCCCGTTTCAGTTCCGGCTTTGTGGTTGATCACCACCTTCATCGCCAGAATCGCCGACAGGTCTTTTTCCAATGCACGCGTATCCGCATCCTTATCGGAATCCGGACCTTTTGCGCGGGACTCACCAGGTTGCCTGTCTCCTTGCTGCTGTTTCTTGACCAGTGCTTCAGTGGCCCGCACCGACAATCCGTCCCGCACAACGATCCGCGCCAACTCGGATGGGTTTTCCGCCGTGATCAGAGCCCGCGCATGACCAGCCGAAAGCTTTCCTTCGATCACCAGCGTCTGAACATCCATTGGCAGCGACAGCAACCGCAAGAGGTTGGCAATGTGGCTGCGGCTTTTACCCAGCGCTTCGGCCATCTTCTCCTGCGTATGACCGAATTTCTCCATCAACTGCCGATACCCGGCGGCTTCTTCCACCGCATTCAGGTCGGCCCGCTGGATATTCTCGATAATAGCGACTTCCAGAACCTCAGTATCGTCAAATTCTCTAACGATAACAGGAACTTCGTGCAATTGCGCCAGCTGTGCAGCGCGCCAGCGACGCTCTCCGGCAACAATCTCGTACCCACCGTCGCCGGCTGGCCGCACGATCATGGGTTGGATAATGCCCTTCTCCTTGATCGAGGCCGCAAGCTCGTTCAACTGCTCCTGTGAAAACGTCCGGCGGGGCTGATTGGGATTGGCCCTTACCTTTTCGATCGGCACCCGCATGTCGGGGCGACGCGGCTCGGTCGAGGAATGACCAGCACTGTCATGCGACACATCCGCCATCAGGGCAGACAATCCACGCCCCAAGCCCCGGGGCTTGCTTTTCTTGACGTTCATCTGACCCTCCTTCTCTGCTCGCTATGCGGCGACCTTTTTGTGTTTGCTCACCATTTCCCGAGCCAGATGCCGATATGCCATAGCCCCCAGAGAGCCAGAGTCATATTGCAACACCGGAAGCGCATATGATGGCGCTTCGCTGACCCGAACATTTCTGGGTATCTTGGTTTTAAATACCATATCCCCCAGATTGTCACGCGCGTCCTTTTCCACTTGGCGGGACAAGTTGTTGCGGTTGTCATACATGGTCAACACAACACCTTCGATTCTGAGCTCCGGATTCGCAGTTTGGCGGACCTCTCGAATTGTCAGCATCAACTGTGACAACCCCTCCAGCGCAAAGAATTCGCTCTGTAGCGGCACCAGAACGGAATTCGCCGCAATCATCGCATTCACGGTCAGCAAGTTCAGCGACGGCGGGCAATCGATCAGGACATAGTCGAACCCGAATCGATCCATCGCGGTCTGCCGCAAGGCGTCATGTAACAAAAAACTGCGTTTTTCATTCGAAATCAGCTCGATATCGGCAGAGCTCAGATCCACCGTTGCCGGTACGATATAAAGCCCCTGAATCGTCGTTTCCTGAATGACTGTTTCCAGCGGGGCCTCGTCTATCAACAGATCATAGGTAGTCCAGTCGCGGCTATCGACGCCCAACCCCGTTGACGCATTCCCCTGGGGATCAAGGTCGACCACTAGAACACGGCATCCGATCTCGGTCAGACCTGCCGCCAGATTGATTGCCGTTGTGGTCTTTCCTACCCCACCCTTCTGATTTGCAACCGCAATGATCCGAGGGCCTGCTGGACGATACAGATCAACCACGTGAGACTCCTTTGATTTTCAGGATAACTGCCTGAGGCTCAGTAATACTAGTAATCGGCTCCGCTTCAAATTTCCATTCTTTGCGGGCGTCGGAAACTTCTTTTTTCCAATTCTCGCCTTTCGGTAACAGCGCCGTTCCGTCTTGCCGCAGATGCCTGTTGCAAAACGACAAAAGCGTTTTTAGGTCGGCAAGCGCTCGCGCCGACAGGATATCTGCGTTCAACGGGTCAATCGCTTCGATTCTTCGGCTAAGCACGGTGCAACTGGCCCCGCATTCACGCGCTGCATTGCGCAAAAATGCTGACTTGCGTTGATCGCTTTCGACAAACGTAAACCTTGTTTCAGGGGACGATTCTTTGGCCAAGATCGCACAAATCATACCAGGAAACCCACCACCGCTGCCAAGATCCACCCAATGTCCCTGCACATCGACGCAACGAAAGACCTGCACTGAATCCAGAATGTGCCTGTCCCAAAGCTCGCTCAGGCTGTTCTTTGACACCAGATTGATTTTCGGGTTCCAACGTTTCAACAGGTTGGAGAAGATTTCCAACCGCTCCATTGTTTCACGTGAAACATTCAGCTTGTCCGCAAACTCCGGTGTAGTCCCGTTCATGCGCCGCGAACTTTCAGATCACGCCTCAGGCGTGCCAAAATCAGCGTCAGCGCGGCGGGTGTCACCCCTTCGACCCGAGAGGCTTGGGCAATATTGACTGGACGGGCCGCAGCAAGCTTTTGTTTCAATTCATTCGACAGCCCTTCCAGCGCAGAATAATCGAACCCATCCGGAATTTCATGCGCTTCATCCCGCTTCATGGCTTCGACATCGCGCTGCTGACGCACGATGTAGTTCGCATAAAGCGCATCGCGTTCTATCTGCCGTCGGATCTCTTCCGGTACATCTCTCAGCCCACCTATCAAGGGCAACAGGTCGTCAAACCCGACATTCGGAAAGGCCAGGATCGCCATGCCGTCCCGGCGGTTGCCGTCCTGATTGACGTCGATCCCCGCACCCCGGATTTCCCGAGGGGTAAAGGTTGTCTCGGTCAACTGTCCCTTCGTTCTTTCCAGCTTCTCCAGCTTATCCTCAAACGCCAGCCTGCGGGTTTCCCCCACACATCCCGTCGCGATCCCAATCGGCGTAAGGCGCTGATCGGCATTGTCCGCGCGCAGGGACAGCCGGAATTCGGCGCGCGAAGTGAACATCCGATACGGCTCAGCAACACCACGGGTAGTAAGGTCGTCTATCATGACCCCAATATAGCTGTTTGCTCGGGTGAAATTCAGCGGCTCCTCACCCCGAACCTCCAGCGCCGCATTCAAACCAGCGACCAAACCCTGTGCAGCGGCCTCTTCGTATCCGGTGGTACCATTGATCTGCCCGGCAAGGTACAACCCCGGCACATGTGAAAGGGAAAGACGCGGGCTCAAAACCCGTGGATCGACATAGTCATACTCGATGGCATAACCTGGCTGCAGGATCTCCGCATTCTCAAGGCCTTTTATCGAACGCACATAAGCCACCTGAACTTCTTCGGGCAACGATGTCGAAATACCATTCGGGTAAATGGTGTGATCATTTACCCCTTCGGGTTCAAGGAAGACCTGATGCGAGTCCTTGTCCGCAAACCGCACGATCTTGTCCTCGATCGACGGGCAGTATCTTGGGCCGACACCCTCGATATGCCCACCATACATGGCCGAGCGAGATAGGTTTTTTTCTATGATCTCATGGGTCCGCGCGTTGGTGTGTGTGATCCCACAGGCGATTTGTGGCGCCGTTACCGATTTCGACAGGAACGAAAACAGCGTCGGTTCATCATCTCCGTCCTGGCGCTCAAGGATGGACCAGTCAATCGTCCGGCCATCCAGGCGCGGCGGTGTCCCGGTTTTCAAACGCGCCAACGGCAGCTCAAAACAGTCCAGTCGCTCTGCCAGCTTGACCGAAGGGCGGTCCCCCATCCTGCCACCAGGGCGCGAAACATCGCCAATATGAATGATGCCTCGCAGGAACGTGCCAGACGTGAGGATTACGCATTTCGCAGGTATTTCCGATCCATCTGCCAGAATGACGCCTTTAACCCGCCCTTGCTCCATCAGAAAATCAACGGCTTCGCCGGTGATGACCGAAAGGTTTTCCTGCCTTGATGTCTCACGCTGCATAGCGGCCCTGTACAACGCGCGGTCCGCCTGAGCGCGCGGTCCTTGAACTGCCGGACCTTTGCGGCGGTTGAGCAGTCGGAATTGAATGCCCGCCTGATCGGCAACGCGCCCCATTACACCGTCGAGTGCATCGATCTCGCGAACCAGATGGCCCTTACCCAACCCACCAATCGCCGGGTTACAGGACATCACCCCGATATCCGTCTCGGACAAGGTGATCAAAGCCGTACGCACACCCATCCGCGCCGCGGCATGGGCAGCTTCGGTCCCGGCATGACCAGCGCCGATGACGGCGACATCAAACTGTGAATGTTTCACGTGAAACACTCCCTACTTTCCAAGGCAGAAACTTGCAAAAATCTCGTCCAGCAAGTTCTCGACATCTATTCTACCAACAAGTGATTCCAAGGCCCGGATTGCCGTGCGCAGTTCCTCAGCCGCTATATCATAAAGGTCGGGGCCAGAGTCCAGTATCGCCAACGCCTCAGTCAGCGCTATCGCTGCCTTCTTCATTGCAACCCGATGCCGTTCCCGCGTGGCTATACCAGCACTGGTAGTTCGCTCTACTAATACATACGATATCTGGGATATCAGCCGGTCGATACCCTGTCCGGTTTTCCCCGAAACGCCCTTTGTTTCGTCCCCACGAACATCCGCCTTGGGCAAGACGTGAATATCACCGGCCTGAAACGGAATACCCAGCCCATCAACCGTCTCGGTCAGGAAAACCCGTAAGTCCGCCGAATCCGCCCGTTGGCGGGCAAGAGCAATTCCCAAACCTTCCACGTGATCGGTTGTTTCGCGCAATCCGGCTGTGTCCAACAGCGTCACCGGTAGACCCGACAAGTCCATACGAACTTCGATGACATCCCGTGTTGTACCCGCATATTCCGAGGTGATCGCCGCCTCCCGCCCCGCCAGTGCGTTCAACAGTGTGGATTTGCCTGCATTCGGCGGGCCAACAATCGCCACCTCGAACCCGGTTCGAATACGCTCGGCGATTCTGACGCCCGCAACCTCTTTTTCCAGATCAGCAATCACACCAGATGCAAGCGCCCGCACTTCAGGCGTAACATCGGTCGGCACCTCTTCGTCGGCAAAGTCGATCACTGCTTCCAACAACGACGCCGCCCGGATCAGATTGCGTCGCCAGCGTTCCGCCAGCTGTCCAAGCTCTCCGGCCAGAACCGTCTGCGCCTGTTTGCGCTGCGCCTCTGTTTCGGCATCGATAAGATCGGCAAGCCCCTCGACCTGCGACAAGTCCAGTTTGCCGTTCTCCAGCGCCCGGCGCGTGAATTCTCCGGGCTCGGCCAGACGCAGCCCCTCCATATCTGAAAGGCAACGCAGCACCGCATTCACCGCGGCCGTACTGCCGTGGATCTGGAACTCGACAACGTCCTCGCCAGTAAAGCTGGCCGGCCCCTGAAAGGTCAGCACCAGCCCCTCGTCCAGCCGCTCTCCATCCGAAGCATTCAGAACACGCGTCCGCATTCCGCGTGGCGGCAGGTCGCCGCCCGTAAGCAACCGCGCCGCGTCATGCGCCAAAGGCCCGGACAGGCGGATGACCGCCACCCCGGCCTTACCCTGTGCGCTGGCCAAAGCGAATATCGTGTCCATTCGAAGGCCTCGCGTCTGTCCTGAGACCGGATCAGGTGTTCATTGAATCGAAGAAGTCCGAGTTTGTCTTGGTCTGTTTCAACTTCGACAACAGGAACTCGATCGCATCCGTTGTGCCCATCGGGTTCAGGATACGGCGCAACACAAAGGTCTTGGCCAGATCGCCCTTGTTGACCAGCAGGTCCTCTTTCCGTGTACCCGACTTGAGGATGTCGATGGCCGGGAACACCCGCTTGTCGGCGATCTTGCGATCCAGAACGATTTCCGAGTTGCCGGTACCCTTGAATTCTTCAAAGATCACTTCGTCCATCCGGCTGCCGGTGTCGATCAGCGCGGTGGCGATGATGGTCAGCGAACCGCCCTCTTCGATATTCCGCGCCGCACCAAAGAACCGCTTGGGTCGTTGCAACGCATTCGCGTCAACACCACCGGTCAGAACCTTACCCGAGGATGGGACCACGGTGTTAAAAGCTCTACCAAGTCTTGTGATAGAGTCGAGAAGGATAACAACATCTCGTTTATGCTCGACCAAACGCTTGGCTTTTTCGATCACCATTTCCGATACGGCCACGTGGCGCGTCGCCGGTTCGTCAAAGGTCGAGGACACAACCTCACCCTTCACCGAACGTTGCATGTCCGTCACCTCTTCGGGGCGTTCGTCGATCAGCAGCACGATCAGATAGCATTCGGGGTGATTGCGTTCGATGGAATGCGCGATGTTCTGCAGGATCACTGTCTTACCGGTCCGCGGCGGCGCCACGATCAGCGACCGCTGGCCTTTTCCGATCGGAGCGACCAGATCGATCACACGGGCCGACTTGTCCTTGATCGTCGGGTCCTCGATCTCCATCTTCAGTCGCTCATCGGGGTAAAGCGGCGTCAGGTTGTCAAACGCGATCTTGTGCTTTGCCCGGTCGGGATCTTCAAAGTTGATCTTGGTGACGTTGGTCAGCGCAAAATAACGCTCGTTTTCGTCCGGCGCCTTGATATCTCCCTCGATCGTGTCACCTGTCCGCAACGAGTATTGGCGGATCATATCGGGAGAGACATAGATGTCGTCCGGGCCCGGCAAATAGTTCGCTTCGGGCGAGCGTAGAAAGCCGAACCCGTCCTGTAGCACTTCCAGCACACCATCGCCACCGATGACCCAGCCCTCATCGGCGCGCTCGCGCAGGATCTGGAACATCATCTCGCCCTTACGCATGGTCGAGGCGTTTTCGATCTCAAGCTCTTCAGCCATCGACAACAGGTCTTTGGGGCTCTTGGCCTTGAGATCGGCAAGGTTCAGGGATTCGGTTGTCATGGTTATACGACCCTTGGCCACCATCAGCGTGGCACAGATATGATTTTCAAACAGGAAGACACTCCGCCCGGACGGGCGTGTTGCGCTCTAGATATGTGACTTCCGGGCCGGAGTCAAACCGGCTTCAGAATTTCAGGATCACCGCCAGAACGATCACCACCATCAGAACAGTCGGAACCTCGTTCATCATCCGGTACTGCCGCCCGGTCAGCCTGTTTCGCCCTTCTGCGAAATCCTTGCGCCGCGCCATCAGCCAGTGGTGAAACCAGGTCATCGCGATCACCGCAGCCCCCTTGGCCCAGGGCCACGCCCAATCCCAGGCCACTACACCCGGAGTGAACACCATGACCAGACCAGCCACCCAGGCCACGACCATCGCAGGTCGCATGATAACACGCAAAAGCTTGTCTTCCATCTCAAGGAAGATCCTGGGTGCCCCTTCCACGTCCTGTGCCTGTTCCACGTGATAGACGAACAGCCGTGGCAAATAGAACAATCCTGCCATCCAGGAAATCACTGCCATGATGTGCAGGGACTTGGCCCAGGGGTACAGCGTGTAAAGAAGATCGGTCATCAGGGTCCTCGCCGCTCGCTTGGCCCTCCCTAATAAAAAAGAATGTAAAGAGAAAGGATGATGGTTTTGAAGGGGGTTGAAAATCCGTGGATTACTTGTTTTCCCATGCGGTTTTCCCCAAGTGGATCAGGCCTTTTCCGGTTTTCCACAGGCTCAGTACAAAGACGAGTATTTTGTTTATATTACAGATGTTTATAGCAAATTTCCTGGTGATCCACCTGAGGGTAAACCACGTAAAATTCCGGAATATCCCGGTTGTCCAGAGGTCCCGAGTTATCCTTGTCCCGGTTGGATAGAAAAAGCGCGAATCCCGGATCTTCTAACCGGAAATCCCGGGGTTGCGTGTCAACCGGAAAACCATACAAACCATTCAAACGAACTCATCGCTTTTCCCACGGGGTTTTCCACATGACTATCCCAATCGTCCTTGCCTCCGGCTCTCAAATCCGCGCGCAGCTTCTCAGGAACGCGGGCGTGCCATTCATCACGGATGTGCCGCGCGTTGACGAAGATACCATGAAACGCGCCCTTCTGGCGGAACAGGCCTCGCCCCGCGATATCGCCGATGCCCTGGCCGAGATGAAGACGCGCAAGATCAGCGACAAAAACCCCGATGCGATGGTTCTGGGCTGCGATCAGGTGCTGGATTTCCAAGGTCGTCTCTTGTCCAAGCCCGAAAGCCCCGATGACGCGCTGGCGCAACTCAGGGAAATGCGCGGTCAGCGGCACATGCTGTTGTCGGCCGCCGTCATCTATCAGAACCGCGAACCGGTCTGGCGGCATGTCGGTCAGGTGCGGTTGCGGATGCGTGACAGTTCCGATGCCTATCTGGAAAGCTACGTAACCCGGAACTGGGACAGCATCCGCCATGCTGTCGGAGCCTACAAACTCGAAGAAGAAGGCGTGCGCCTCTTCACCGCCATTGACGGCGACTATTTTAACGTTTTGGGTATGCCCCTGCTGGAGCTGCTCAATTTCCTGACCTTGCGGGGGCTGATCGACCGATGACCAAGACACGGATACCTCTGGCTGGTGTGATCGGACACCCCATCGCGCATTCCCGCTCACCGAAATTGCACGGTCATTGGCTAAAAACCTACGGATTGCCCGGTCACTACATCCCGATGGACGTGGCGCCGGAAGATCTGGAACAGGTGTTGCGCACCCTGCCCAAGGCCGGGTTCGTGGGCGCCAACGTGACCGTCCCGCACAAAGAGGCCGCGTTGCGGATCGCCGATCACGTAACCGACCGCGCCCGCCAGATCGGTGCGGCAAACACGCTTGTCTTTCAAGCGGATGGCACCATTCACGCTGACAACACCGACGGTTATGGTTTCATGGCGAACCTGCGTGCCGGTGCACCGGATTGGAACCCGGAAAGCGGCCCGGCGGTTGTCTTTGGTGCTGGCGGGGCCGCCCGCGCGGTCATCTCGGCCTTGCTCGGGGCCGGAGTACCGCAACTCATCCTTACCAACCGCACCCGCGCCCGTGCCGAACAGTTGCAAGCCGATTTCGGTGGCCGCGTTAGCGTGGCGGACTGGAACAGGTCCGGTGATGTGATCGGTGGCGCGGGGCTGGTGGTGAACACCACGTCACTCGGCATGGTCGGCCAGCCGGACCTGCTCGTGCCGCTGGATGGGTTGCGGACCGGTACATTGGTGACCGACCTCGTCTATGCGCCGCTCAAAACCCGTTTGCTCGAAGCGGCGGAACAGGCCGGGTGCGCCACTGTCGACGGGCTTGGCATGCTGTTGCATCAGGCGGTTCCCGGATTTGAACAGTGGTTCGGAAAACGGCCTCAGGTCGATGCCGCCACCCGGGCGGCGGCGCTGGCATGAGTTTTGCGCTAGGCCTCACCGGCTCCATCGGCATGGGCAAAAGCACCACGGCCCAGATGTTCACGGACGAGGGCTGTGCCCTGTGGGATGCGGATGCAGCCGTGCACCGGCTCTATGCGTCTGGCGGGGCGGCCGTCGAACCCATGCGCCGGGCCTTTCCCGACGCCATCGAAAACGGCACAGTCAGCCGAGCCGCCCTGAAACGGATCATCGGCGAAAACCCCGACGCGCTGAAGATCATCGAACAGATTGTCCACCCCCTCGTCGCCGCCGACCGGTCAGAGTTTCGCGCGCAGGCAACGGCCGATATCGTTGTCTTCGACATCCCCCTGCTTTTTGAAACCGGTGGTGACGCGGCGATGGACGCCGTGGCCTGCGTCTCGGTCCCGCCCGAGGTGCAGAAACAGCGGGTAATGGAGCGCGGCACCATGACCGAGGCGCAATTCGAACAGATACGGGTGAAACAGATGCCCAATGACGAAAAATGCGCGCGATCCGATTTCGTCATCGTCACCGACACACTGGACCACGCGCGCGCTCAGGTGCAGGATGTCGTCAGGCAGATACGGGCGGGGCTGGCAGATGCGTGAAATTGTACTCGATACCGAAACCACCGGGTTCGATCCCGAAAGCGGTGACCGGATCGTCGAAATCGGTGCCATCGAGTTGTGGAACCACGTCGCTACCGGCGAGACTTATCACGTCTATATCAATCCAGAACGGTCCATGCCTGCCGAGGCGTTCGGCGTTCACGGCATCGGCCCCGACCTTCTGGAACCGCCGCAGAACCCCGAACCCGGGCAGATCACGCTACGCGACAAGCCAATCTTTTCCAAGGTTGGCCAAGGGTTTCGCGACTTTGTGGGTGATGCAAAACTGGTGATCCACAACGCCGCCTTCGACATGAAGTTTCTCAACGCCGAACTGGGCTGGATAGGCCTGCCGCACATCCCGTGGGAGCAGGCCATTGATACGCTCGCCATCGCCCGCCGACGGTTTCCCGGCTCGCCCGCCTCGCTGGATGCGCTGTGCCGCCGGTTCAATATCGACAATTCGAACCGAATCCTGCACGGCGCGCTGCTTGACTCGGAAATCCTGGCCGAGGTCTATCTGGAACTGATCGGCGGGCGGCAGCCCGATTTCGGCCTGTCCGCCACAGGCACAAATGGACCACGCGCAGGCGATGCCGAGGCATGGCGTCCAACGGCCCGTCCAACCCCTCTACCAGGCCGGATCACCGAGGCCGAGCAACAGGCGCACGAGGCATTTCTGGAAAAACTGGGCGAGAACGCCCTGTGGAAACGCGCCTGACCGGCAGGCCAGGCGCACAATCCGAACTCAGGCGTCGGCCTTTTTGGTCTCGGCCTGACGACGCAGCAACTCGTTGCGATACAGTTGCACAAAGTCGATATTGTCGAGGTTCACCGGTGGATAGCCACCGTCGCGAGTCGCGTCGCTGACAATCCGGCGCAGGAACGGGAACAGCATGCGCGGGCATTCGATCAGCAGGAACGGATGCAGTTGATCCTCCGGCACGCCTTCGACATGGAACAGACCGCAATAGTCGATCTCGAACAGAAACAGAACCTCGTCCATCGCCTTGACCTTCGAGGTCAACTTCAGCTTGATCGACACTTCGTACTGATGGTCGGCCTGCCGTTTCTTGGCATCCAGATTGACCTGTACCTGGATCTCGGGCTGCACTTCGCCTGACACGCCCTTTTGTGCCATCACGTTTTCAAAGGACATATCGCGAATGAACTGTCCCAGAACGCGCATCTGGACCTGAGGGGTTTGCGGGGCTTGTACGCCTTCGGGCTGGCCGCCCTCGGCACTGTTTTCGGTCATTGAAGTACTCCGGTTTTTTTGATCACCGCTGCTTATCAAGTAACCGTTATCGACTCAATGCCGCCGGTTGTCTCGAATCTGCGAAATTGGGTCATTTGCGGTGTTTTGTGGCTGAACTTCGGTAAACTCTCCGTCAATTATGTCCCCTCGATTGAAACGCGCGCCTCTCGAACGAAAATGCGTTCGGGTTTGAGGGTGTATTCGTGAGGGTTGAGTGACTTTGCGAAGATAGTTGAAAACCACAGATCTGACCGGAGGGATCAGCAGCGCAACCCCGACGGCATCCGTAAAAAAACCGGGAGCCATCAGAAGTGTGCCCGCGATGATGATCATGATCCCATGCATGATCGGTTCTGTCGGGTCGGACATTGTCGTAAAGGCGTTTTGTGCGCGTACCATCATTTCCTGACCCTGTGCGCGGATAAGGGCGATACCTATAATCGCGGTCAGTACCACGAGTGCCAGCGTCGGCCACAGCCCGATCCAACCGCCGACTTTGATAAACAGAGCGATCTCGATGATTGGCACCAGCAAAAAGGCCAAAAACAGATACATTTGTCACGTCCTTTCCTACATGGCGGGTGGTGGACTTGCCGCCATGTGTCCCCTACATAGTGGTTTAAGGCCCTGTGCACAAAGTCTCTGTTCCGAAATGAGGACAAAATGAATTCACCCCTGATCCAGCTTCTGGTGCTGGCCGGCATCGCCGTTTTCCTGATCTTGCGACTCAGAAGTGTTCTGGGCACGCGGGAAGGCTTTGAAAAACCGCCTGTGCCGCGCCAACCTGCGGGCAAGTCGCGCCGTGATTTCGAAGTGATCGAAGGCGGCCCTGATCAGGACATCATCGACCATGTCCCCGAAGACAGCCCAGAGGCGGAACAACTGGCAGCGATGAAACGGGTCGAACCTTCGTTTTCGGTCAGCGAATTCGTTCAGGGCGCGCGCGGCGCTTACGAACTGATCGTCATGGGGTTCGAGCGCGGCAATCTCGACGAGATTCAGCCCTTCCTGTCGGAAGAGGTGTTCGACACCTTCGTCTCGGTGGTGGCCGACCGCGAAGACAAGGGCCTGACGATCGAGGCCGAATTCGTGGGTGTCCGCGAAACCACGCTTTCGGATGCGAAATTCGACAAGGACAGCAACCGCGCCGAAATCACAATGCGTTTCGTTGGCGAACTGACCTCGGTCGTGCGCGACAAGGGCGGTGACATCGTCGAAGGCAGCCCGAATACCGTCAAGCGGCAAAAGGACAGCTGGACATTTGCCCGCGTGATGGGCAGCGACGACCCGAACTGGATGCTGGTCGCCACGGACGCATGATTGCCGGCCTCCGGTCATTTGTTCTGGCGGGTGCCCTCATGACCGCGGCCAGCGGTGCCGGGGCCGAGCCGACATATGACGTCCTGTCCTTCGACGATCTTGACGGCTGGGCGCAGGACGATCACGCCGCCGCCCTGTCCGTGTTTCTCAACACTTGCGAGGATCTGGGCGATCCAGACTGGCAGGCCCTGTGTTCGATTGCACAGATGCATCAGGGCGATGCGGCGCGGTCCTTCTTCGAATTGTTCTTTCGCCCGATCCTGATCCGGGACGGTAAGGACGCGCTGTTCACCGGCTATTTCGAACCCGAACTCGACGGCTCGCTGCACCGAACCGACAGGTTCCGCTATCCGATCTACCGGATGCCGCCCGAGGCGCGCGAAACCTCTCCGTGGCTCAGCCGCCGAGAGCTTTTGACCAGCGGCGCCCTCGAAGGGCGCGGGCTGGAAATTGCATGGGTCGATGACCCGGTCGAGCTGTTCTTTCTGCAAATTCAGGGGTCCGGCCGCATCCGCCTGCCCGATGGCAACTCGCTGCGGATTGGCTATGGCGGCGCAAACGGGCACCCGTACCGCTCCATCGGAATGGAACTGGTAAATCGCGGCATCTTTGCTGCCCATCAGGTCAGCGCGCAGATGATCAAGAGCTGGGTCAGAAAGAACCCGGCTGAAGGCATCGAGTTACTGTATCACAATCCGTCTTATGTGTTTTTCCGCAAGCTGAACCGTGTCGCGCCGCACCTTGGCCCGCTCGGCGCGATGAACCGGTCGGTCACCGCGATGCGCACCATTGCCGCCGATCCCGCCTTTACACCGCTGGGTTCGCCCGTCTGGCTGGAAAAGGACGGCAAGGACCCGATCCGCCGCCTCATGATTGCGCAGGATACCGGCTCGGCCATCAAGGGCGCGCAGCGGGCGGACATCTTCTTTGGCACCGGTGACGAGGCTGGCAAGGCCGCCGGTACCCTCAAGGATCCGGGCCGGATGGTGGTTCTGCTGCCAATCCAGCGCGCCTATGCCCTGCTGCCGGACGATTTCTGATGACCCGGCGCAAACTGACGGCAGAAGAGATTGAGCTCTGGCGCAGGGTCGCAAAAAAGACAGAGCGTCTGCACCCCGAAATACCGCACTCGGTCCACCCCCGGACCCTGCCCAAACCGAAACCCGCAAAACCGCTCCCGGCGCGGGTCGAACCCTTCGACCTGGGCCAGTTCGCCACGCCAAAACCACAGCGGCACGCGCTGAAACCCACGATCACCGAGGATCTGGCTGCCGCGCCGCTGCAGATGGACCGTAAGGCATTCGCCCGAATGAAGCGTGGCAAGCTCAAGCCCGAGGGGCGCCTTGATCTGCATGGCATGCGCGTCGACGCCGCCCATCCGGCACTGGTCCGGTTCATTCTCGGCGCTCAGGCGTCGGGCAAGCGGTTGGTGCTGGTGATTACCGGCAAAGGCAAGGACCGGGATGAGCCCGGCCCCATTCCCACGCCGCGCGGCGTGTTGCGCAACCAGGTGCCGCAATGGCTGCGACTGCCGCCGCTGGCGCAGGCCGTCATGCAGGTAACACCGGCCCATATCAGCCACGGTGGTGATGGCGCCTACTACGTGTATTTGCGCCGTAGCCGCTAAAACGAACGCACCGCGCGGTGAATGCCGACCCGGGTGATGACGCAGACAAAGACGAAATAGGCGGCGATCCCGACAAACTGCGTCTCAAGCCCGATGCCAAGGTCGATCAGCGCCCCGGTCACGCCCGGTCCGATGGCCGACCCCAGCACCATCACCGCCGCCGCCACCGCCTTGATCGAACCAATGTGACGGGTGCCGTAAAACTCGGCCCAGAACGCGCCCGGCAGCGTGGTATTCGCGCCCGTCGTCAGCGCCAGAAAGAACAGGCCCACCAACGCCCCGCCAATGCTCTGGGCAGATGCAAGGATCAGAAAGGCCAGCGCCATTGGCAGCTGATAAAAGGGCATCATTCGCGCCGTGCCCCATTTGTCCAGCGCCCAACCCGCCCCGAACATCGAAAACAGTGACAGCCCGGTGTAAAAGGGAAACAGCGCCACCAGCTCGATATGCAGCCACCCCTTGATCTCGGCCAGGTACACCTGGTGGAAAAAGAACGCCGTAACAAACGCTCCCGGCCCCAAAAGCGCCGGAACCATGAACCAGAACAGCGGATGCGTCAGCGCCTCGCGCCGGGTCCAGTGACGATCCTCCATCCCGGCGGCGGAATAGCTGTCCGACATGCTCTGCGGCGTGCGCTCCTGCGCCAGCAGCCGGATCAGGATCGGCGCCCCCATCAGCGCGACCAGCGCGGCGCCCAGCCACAGGAACCGCCAGTCGATCACCGCCATAAGCGCCACAAAAAGCAGCGGCAACAGCGCCTCGCCAACCGCGAACCCGGTGGTGGCAATGGCCATCGCCCGGCCTCGCGTCGTGGTGAACCAGCGCGCCATGGCGACCATGGCGATATGACTGCTCATCCCCTGCCCGAAAAGGCGCAGCAGAAAGATCACCACCGGCAACAGCGCAGCCACCGGATTCAGCGCCATTGCCACCGCCGCCATGGCCAGCCCGGCCAGAACCGCCGGTCCTAATACGCGCACCCGAAAGACATCCGTCAACGACCCCGCCCAGACCATGACCGCCGCCGACACCATGGTCCCCAGCGAATAGATCCCGCCCCATTGCCCGTGGCTCAAGCCGAATTCGGCCCGGATCTCGCCGGCAAAGATCGAAATGAAAAAGGTCTGCCCGAAACTCGACAGAAAGGTCAGCAAAACCCCGGCTGCCAGCCACCGCGCATTCTCGGCAAGATAGCCTGACAGCGACGACAGTTTCATCCGCCGTCATCCACCGGGGCCAGGACAGTCTCTGTCGCTTGCCCCCGCCGCCGTTTTCCCGCCGGGGTCAGGAACCCGATCGTTGCCTCCTCGGGACCGAACGTATCGCTCAACCGGCGCGCGGAACTCAGGATGGATATCAGCGCCGGAGAGGTCGCCGCCACGAAATGAGACGACTCCGCATCGTCGCTAAAGGCCGTCGTGTCGATGATGTCGACCGGATAATCTGCCAGCTGATCGACCGACGCCAGATTGCCCAATCGCTTGCTGTCGTTGGTGCCGCGCAGACGCGCCGAGATGTTCAGCGCCTTGTCCTTCTTGGACACCATCACCACAAACGGCTTGGGTGGGTTGGGTATCCGGTCCATCTGCGATTTGAACACATCCACATCCAGATCCGGAGAGATCAGGACAACACCGTCAAGCGTGCGCGCCGCCCATCCCGGCTCCTTCAGCTCCGCCTGTCGCATCATCTCCATCGTCAATGCCGATCCCATCGAATGCGCGACGATACCGATCTTGCCGACGCCTTGCGCGTCGAGCTGGCGAATGGTCTCTTCCAGACCGTCGCGCGCAAACAGCATGCTGTCGATGTCATAGGCGTATCCGAACGCGCTTGCCCGGCTGGGCCAGGAATAGATCAGCAGCGATCCGGGCATCCCGATATCTTCCGCCAGTTGCGCCGCCCGAAACGCCGTTTCGGTCTGGGTGGCGTTATAGCCGTGCACGAAAATGGTCACATCCCTGCCGGACCCATTCCGCTTTTCAAGGATGCGCCTGCCCAACTCGGCGGGCGAGTCCAGTTCTTCAAGGCCAGCCAGCACGAATTGCGTGCGCGCGTCAGGCTCGTCATAGGAATAAACCAATTGCCCCGGCTTGTGTGACGGGGGCACCGTCACCGTCATTTCCAGATATTGCAACCGCTCGGCCCTGCGAAACCCATAGGTTCCGTTTCTTTCCCGCGCCCGTGTCGAGGTCGCGAAAACGGTGCGCGGCGCCCCGATCTCCACCGCATCCGGCACAATGACCGAAACGGTTCGGTCCGAACAGGCCGACAGGGTCAGAACTATCAGATAAATCGCCAGCCGCCGCACAGGACTCACTTTCCCGAATCTTGCGCGCCACGCTAGCCGAAAAATGACCGGCGTCCATCCCCCGCCCCGGGTCGCGCTTCTTTCTGGTCTTCAATACCCCGGGGTGAATTGCCCGCAGGGCAAGAGGGGCAGCGCCCCCCATTGCGGCATCAAAGAACGTAGCGGCTCAGATCGGTCGACTTGGTCAGCTCGCCAAGATTCTTCTGAACAAATTCCGCATTCACGGTGACCTGCGTTCCCGCCTGATCCGGCGCGGCAAAGGACAGTTCCTCGAACACCCGCTCCATCACCGTGTAAAGCCGCCGCGCGCCGATGTTCTCGACGCTCTGGTTGACCTCCGCCGCAATCCGGGCAAGTGCCGCGATACCATCCTCTGTGAAAGACACATCGACCTCCTCGGTGCCCATCAGCGCCGTGTACTGGCGGGTCAGTGCATTGTCGGTTTCGGTCAGGATTCGCACGAAATCCTCCTCGGTCAGCGCCCGCAACTCCACCCGGATCGGCAGGCGGCCCTGCAGTTCCGGCAACAGGTCCGACGGCTTGGCGATGTGAAACGCACCGCTGGCGATGAACAGGATATGGTCGGTCTTGACCGGGCCGTGCTTGGTCGACACCGTGGTACCCTCGATCAACGGCAGCAGATCGCGCTGCACGCCCTCGCGGCTGACATCGCCGCCGCGCACATCCGTGCGGGCGCAGACCTTGTCGATCTCATCCAGAAACACGATGCCGTTCTGCTCGACCGCCTCCAGCGCGGCGCGGGTCACCGCCTCGTCATCCAGCAGCTTGTCGGCCTCTTCCCCGATCAGCACCTCGTAACTTTCGGCCACGGTCATGCGCCGCTTGGTGGTGCGGCCGCCAAAGGCTTTGCCGAAAATGTCGCCCAGGTTCATCATGCCCATCTGGCTGCCCGGCTGGCCGGGAATGTCGAACATCGGCATCGGGTTTGAATGATCCGCGACTTCAAGCTCGATCACCGTGTCGTCCAGCTCTCCGGCCTTCAGCTTCTTGCGGAACATCTCGCGGGTGCCCTCGCGCGCATCCTCGCCCGTAATCGCCGAGATCACCCGCTCTTCGGCGGCCTTGTGGGCGCTGGCCTTGACGTCCTCGCGCATGTGCTCGCGGGTCTGCAGGATGGCGGCATCGGCCAGATCGCGCACGATCTGTTCCACGTCGCGGCCGACATATCCCACTTCGGTGAACTTGGTCGCCTCGACCTTGATGAAGGGCGCGCGCGCCAGCTTGGCCAGCCGGCGGCTGATCTCGGTCTTGCCAACACCGGTGGGTCCGATCATCAGGATGTTCTTTGGATACACTTCTTCCCGCAGGTCATCGGGCAACTGCTTGCGCCGCCAGCGGTTGCGCAGCGCCACCGCCACGGCGCGCTTGGCGTCCTTCTGTCCGATGATGAAACGGTCAAGCTCCGAAACAATCTCGCGCGGGGTCAGGTCGGTCATCTGCTCTCAATCCGGTTGTTGCGCCCCGGAACCTAAGCATGAGGCGCGGAAACGCAAGCCGATCACGAACAGATCACGGAAAAACACCGGTTTTCACCGAATGGTGACTGCCCCTTACATCCGCCGACGAAATATCCAATTTGCGCTCAAGGCAATATCAGCCTGCTAGAAACCAAGGGAGACAGTATCCAATGATGAATCGCCGCTCACTGCTTATGGCCGCCGCCGCATCCGGCGTGGCACTGACCGTTGCCGCCCCGACCTCCGCCCTGGCCGCCGAAGCAAAGGGCAAATTCGAAGGCCGTTCCAACCACGAAACATCCGGTTCGGTGAAACTGATCAAGCAGGACGACCGCTATATCGTCGAACTGGGCCGCGATTTCTCGCTTGATGGCGGCCCCGATCCGCGCGTGGCCTTCGGCAAGGACGGTCACTATGACCCCGACACCAAGCTGGGCGCGCTGCTCAAGCTCACGGGCAAACAGCGCTATGCCGTGCCGCCGACCTTGGATGTCTCCAAGTTCAACGAGGTCTACATCTGGTGCGAAGTCGCCGGTGTTCCTCTGGGCGTTGCCGCGATCCACTAAGGGCGCCGCCACTCACATCATGACGCCCTGGGGGGGTCGGGCCTTGGCCCGGCCCCTTTTCATTGGCGGCTCACGCAAAACGAACCTGTGTTATGTTGGCTCAGGTGCAGGGTTTGAGGTGCGTGATGGCTGACAACAAGGAACAAGCAGATTACTGGAGCTCGGCTTCGGGCCTGAAATGGATAAGGTTTGAAGAAGAACTGGACGCCGTGTTTGACAACGTGAACCGGGAACTCATCCACCGCCTGCGTCCGAAACCGGGTGAACGTGCGCTCGACATCGGTTGTGGAACCGGCGCAACCGCCAGAGCATTTTCGCGACATCTCGCCCCCGGCGGCGCCATCACGGCGCTGGACATCTCCGAACCGCTGCTGGCCCACGCAAAATCCAGGGCGGGTGGAACAGCTGTAAAATCGCAATACAGCCTGCTGGATGCGCAATCCGATACGATCCCCGGCGCGCCATTCGATATCGTGACGTCCCGGTTCGGGGTCATGTTCTTTTCCGACCCGGTATCGGCCTTCGCCAATATCCGCGCCCATCTGCGCAAAGGTGGTCGGATGGTGGTCGCGGCCTGGGCGCCGATGAAAGACAACCTCTGGTTTCAGGCCCCGTGCCAGGCCGCGATCAGTCAGCTTGGCCCGCCCGATCCATCCGTTCCGAACGCACCGGGGCCGCTTGGATTTCAGGACATCGGTCACGTGCTCGACATCCTGAAACGCGCGGGTTTCGAGGACGCAACGGGCGAGGTTGCCGAGACCACATTGGCTTATCCGGGATCGTTGGCGCAGGTGGCCGCGCTGGCCTCCAACATTGGTCCCGCTGCGCGGATACTGAAGAAATACAACGGCGGCCCAAAGGACATTCAGGTCATTCAGGCACAGGTGCTTGAGAATTTTCGCGCCTTCGAGGGTCCGGACAGCGTCAACATACCGGCCCGCCTCAACTTCTTTCAGGCAACGAATACCGGGTGAACCACGTCGCCAAAACCCGCCAACCTATTCTGCGGCAAAACCCTGAGCTGTGATGCCCGCGCTTTGATATCCGCCGCGGGTTTGCGGGCACTTGATGCCCAAGGCCGAGCTGGCGATCTGGTTGCGCAGGATTTGTGCGGTTCCGCCACCGATCGTGAACATGCGAACATCCCGGTACATCCGTTCCAACGGCTCCCTGTCGCTGTACCCCCGCGCGCCAAACATCTGAAGCGCGTCGTTGACAACCTTGATTGCCATTTCCGTGGCAAAAAGCTTTGCCCGCGCCGCTTTTGCCATATCGGGAAACCCGTTCCCGTCCGGGCCGCAGGAACGCGCGGCGTCATGCAGCAAAAGACGTGCGGCATGGATCTGCGTATCCATGTCGGCCACCATCCATTGCAACCCCTGGAACTCGGCCAATGGGCGGCCGAACTGCTCCCGCTGCAAAAGGTATTGCTTTGCGCGACCCAAGGCGCCAGCGGCAACGCCCATCGCGATGGTCCCGGCGCCGACCCTCTGCGAATTATAGGCATTCATGAGATCCGAAAACCCGCGCCTTAGACCAGAGGGCGGTTTCAACAGCCACTTTTCGTGCACCTCAAGATCGTCAAACCGCAACTCTGCCTCGGGCATCCCGCAAAGTCCAAGCGTGTGTTCGCGACCGACGATCTGGAATCCCCTCGGCAGGTCCGCTTTGATCGGATCGGCAAACACGATGAACCCGCCAATACCCAGATACTCGCCGCCTTCATCCAGAACGCGCGCAAAGATCAGGTGAAGCTTCGACACGCCGCCGCCCGTGATCCAGTGCTTTCGCCCGTTCAGAACATAGGTGTCTCCACGTTTTTGCGCGGTTGTCCGCATCTCGGTTGCCGCGCTGCCGGCTTCGGGTTCCGTGATGCAGATCGCCGGCTTGTCGCCCGCCAGAACATGCCGGGCGCAGAACGCTTTCTGCTCTTCCGAGCCATAGGCCATGACGGCGCTTATGCCGCCCATGTTGGCCTCGACCACCACGCGCGCCGTCAGCGTGCAGGCCTTCGCGATTTCCTCGACCACCTCGACCACGTCAAGGAAACTCGCGCCTTGGCCGCCCAGTTCCGTCGGGATCGTCATGCCCATGATGCCGGCATCCGACAGGGCCGAGACGTTACTCCAGCAATAGCTGCGCGTCCTGTCCCAATGGGACGCGCGGCGTTCAAATTCCAAGGTCAGTTCTCTGGCGGTTGCAACAAGCGGGTGGGTCATCGAAACGGCTCCTGCGAGCATCGATTTCACGGAAATGTGATTGCCTCAACCTAGCAGACCTTTTATTTCATTCCTATCGTATAAAAGTGGACTAGTAATTCAAGAATATTGAAATAATGCACACACGATCCCTCAGAAGCCTAACCAGGATCTCGCAGCTTCGCTCGTTCAGCGAAGCAGCGGAACAACTCGGCATGACGCTGTCCGCCCTTTCCATGCAGATGAAAGCTCTGGAAGAGGCGCTGGGCGTGGATCTGTTCGACCGTTCGGTAAGACCGCCGCGCCTGACCCCGATCGGCCGCGCCATCGTCGAAGAAGCAACGCCCCTCCTGCGGCACGAAGAGAAACTGATCGAAATCTGCCGTCCCAGCGATGATCTGGTTGGTCGGTTCCGGCTCGGGTTTGTCACCACGGCAGCCGTCCGATTGCTGCCGGGGTTTCTGCGGATGGCCAATCGGGACGTACCGCGCGCCGCGTTCGATTTCGAAACCGGGTTGTCCGCCACATTGCAGGGCAAGGTTGTCTCGGGCCAGTTGGATGCCGCCGTCATAACCGATGCCGACGGGCTTCCCGACCAGTTGTCATCACACGTCCTGCGGCAAGAGCCCTTTGTCTTTGCCGCCCACGGCTCACTGCTTGCAGATGGGCTTCCCGGTCTCTTGTCCGACAGCGCTTTCTTCCACTTCATGCCCGATACCGGGATCGGAAAACTGATTGCCAAAGCCATGCTGGAACAAAAGCGTCCCACCGATGCAAGGACAATCGTTCTGGATAACCTCGAAGCCATCATGGAATGTGTTTCGGCCGGGCTTGGCTTTACCCTGCTTCCCGTTCCGGACGTGGAACGCTACCGCATCCCCGAAGTGAAAACGCTCAAGGCACCAGCAACGCTTCAGCGCAGGCTGGTCCTCGTCACCGCGTGCGACAGTGTCCTGGCCCGGCGCTCTGCCCGTCTCGCGGCCTTGTTCCGTGAATGATGGGTGTCAATCAGGAACGGTCAGTTTGCCCAAGCCCGGTTTCGGTTCTGAAATGGACAATATTCGGCCCGACAGCACCAGAATACCTGGCTGCTTCAACGTTTGGCGGGCAACGAATACCGGTTGATGCGGCCCGCGATGTCGCCGCGCATTCCCGAAAATTGGGAAAACCCCCGACGCTCGTATACACTGGTTGAAACTCGATCCGTGTTCATTCTGGGGGGCGCGATGCCGCGGCATGAGACATCAGACAACTCCAAAGGCGACAGGCAGAACCTGATCAAGCCAGGCCTCGCAGACGACACTCTGAACAAAAAGCTGAGGGACGCTCTTGATCGTCAGGCCGCCACGTCGGAAATCCTTGACGTGATCAGCCGCTCGCCGACCGATACGCAGCCCGTTTTCAACGCCATAGTCCGCGCCGGTCTGAAACTTTTTCCCGATGCCACCATCAGCATCGCACTTCGCGACGGCAACGAAGTCAAAGCGGCTGCAATCGCCGGCCCCGATCAGGCGGGGGTCGAGGCATGGCGCGGCCGCTTTCCGGCGCCGCTTCATCCCGAAACAATCCACGGCCACGTGATCCTGAACGGCAAGGCCATCGACATTGCCGACGTCGCCGATGCGCAGGACATGTTTCCGATGGGTGCGGGCAACTTTCTGGCCTCCGGCTATCGCGCCGTCACGATGATGCCGATTGCCCAGGGCGACACGACAGTCGGTGCTCTGGCCGTTCTTCGACTGACGACAGGCGGGCTCACGACCGAGCAGTTCGACATACTGCAAACCTTTGTCGCACAGGCAAATATCGCCGTCGAAAACACCCATCTGGTGACCCGGATGCAGCAGGCCAACGCCGCGCTGCAACACCTGTCGAGCCAGCTTTCCAAATACATGCCGCCGCAGCTCTACCAGTCGATACTGGACGGAGGGCAACAGGTCGTGCTCGACTCCCGCCGCAAGAAACTGACAATCTTCTTTTCCGACATTGCCGATTTTTCCGAAATCACCGACCAGCTGGAAGCCGAAGAGCTGACCGCCCTGTTGAATGAATACCTGTCCGAGATGTCCTTGGTTGCGCAGGATCACGGGGCCTATTTTGACAAGTTTATCGGCGACGCAATGATGTTCTATTTTGGCGATCCGGAAAGCCGCGGGGCCAAAGAGGACGCATCGGCCTGTGTCAGAATGGCCATTGCCATGCAGCGCCGATTGGCTGAATTGCAGGCCGGCTGGCATCGACGGGGCCTGATCGACCGGCCATTTCAGGCCCGCATGGGCATCAATACCGGATATTGCACCGTGGGCAATTTCGGCTCTGACGACCGAATGGACCACACGATCATCGGATACGAGGTGAATCTGGCCGCAAGGCTGGAAGCCGAGGCCGATCCGGGCGGGATACTGCTGGCCGCGGAAACCTATTCCCTT
Organism: Ruegeria sp. BHSB058; assembly: GCF_059613285.1. Taxonomy (NCBI): domain Bacteria; kingdom Pseudomonadati; phylum Pseudomonadota; class Alphaproteobacteria; order Rhodobacterales; family Roseobacteraceae; genus Ruegeria; species Ruegeria sp. BHSB058. The sequence continues at coordinate 38,910 of NZ_JBXWSF010000016.1, forward strand.
GTGAAAGATTGGCTGCCTGTCGAAGAGCGCGAGCCGATCACGGTCAAGGGCTTTCGCCATCCCATACGCATATACGCGGTGCGGGGGCTCCACGAACTTGACGAACCGAATTCGAATGTCCTCCATCACGAAGGCAAGGGTTACGACTTTACCGTTGATCGCAGCCGGATGGGCCTGGATTCCCGACAACAAGCTTTGGCAGCGCTTAGGCGCCTGCTTTCCGAACTGGATGGTTGACCCTTTGCCGGGCGGCATCTTTGCGGGCCATTCACCGCCACATGCAACGGCCAGGCCTGACCGCTAGGTGAAACCAACCGGTGCTGCTACACTGCCCATCAGGGCTTCAGACCGGAGGGGCAGCATGTCAACCATTGCCAAGATTACCTTGTTGTTTGTTGTGTTTGTCGATCTCATCGGTCAGGGCCTTGTCTTCCCGATCATCAACTCGATGATCATGGAACCGACATCAAGCTTCCTGCCTCATGACACCCCCACCGGCAGCCGCCATTTCTATTACGGCCTCGTCATCGGGTGCTTCTTTCTCGCGTGGTTTCTTGGTGTTGTCTACGTCTCCAAGGTGTCCGATTCCATCGGGCGCAAGAATGCGCTGCTCATCTGTCTTGGCGGCGCATTGCTGGGTTATGCCCTGACCATCCTGTCGCTTTATCTCAACAGCCTGCTGTTGCTGATCATCGGCCGCAGTGTCACCGGCTTCACCGCCGGAAACCAGCCCATCGCGCAGGCCGCGATGATCGACGGCAGCACCGATGCCGCCGACCGTGACCGCAACATGGGCTATATCGTGACCGGTGTCAGCTTTGGCCTCGTCGGTGGTCCGATCATCGGTGCGATCCTGTCCGACAAGGCGCTTCTGGGCGGCGCTGCAACTTTCAAGACACCGTTTTACGGCGCTTTCGTTCTGGTGCTGATCGCCATTTTTCTGGTTCTTGCCTTCTTCAAGGACACCCGCGCCGAACGCGCGCCCTTCGTGTTTCGCCCGCGCGACATCACCGACAGCCTGCTGGCGATTGGAAAACACCCGCTATTGCTGAAACTCATGCCGGTCTATTCGCTGTTCATGATCGCGAACGTGACCTTTTACGTCTTCGTCGACAATTTCCTGACCAGCGCCTTCGGATACGGCGTGCTTGGCGGCAGCATGGCGATGGTCGTCATCGGCTTTGCGCTGGCCTTCTCCTCGACCTTCCTGGTGAAACCGGCACAGGAAAGGTTCAGCAAGCACGCCATCGTCCGAACCTCGCTGGTGGTCATGATGATCTGCGGGCTGGCCTTTGCCTTTATCCCGTCCGCCATTCTGGTCTATGTTCCGGTCTTTGGATTCTATTTCCTGTTTGGCGTGTCGTACCCGACCTTCCTGGGGCTTTTGTCCTCCAGCGTCAGCGAGTCCGATCAGGGCTGGGTGATGGGCGTCGGAACCGCCGTTTTCTGTCTGGCCGGTGGCGTCATGTCCCTGATCGGCGGCGGCTTGATGAGCATCGATATCCGCCTGCCCTACTACATCGTGATCGTCGCCGCCGGGCTGGGCCTTATCGGCATGTACCGGCAATGGAAAACCAAAGACGTCAAGGCGCTGCTGGCCTGAGCACCTATTTCGAGATCGTCTCGACCGTCAGATTGCCGTTGGTGTAAACGCAGATATCGGCGGCGATCGCCATCGCTTCGCGCGCGACCTGCTCGGCGGTCTTGTCGCTGTCCATCATCGCGCGTGCGGCCGCCAGCGCGAAATTGCCGCCCGACCCGATCGCGGCCACGTCATGCTCGGGCTCCAGCACATCCCCGGCCCCGGTGATCACGAACAGATCCTTGCCATCAGTGACGATCAGCATCGCCTCAAGCTTTTGCAGGTACTTGTCGGTGCGCCAGTCCTTGGCCAGCTCGACCGAGGCGCGCGCCAGCTGGCCCGGCGTCGCCTCCAGCTTGGCCTCCAGTCGTTCCAGCAACGTGAACGCATCCGCCGTCGACCCGGCAAAGCCAGCGACAATCTCGAATCCGCCCGGGCTCAGCCGCCGCACCTTGCGCGCGGTGCCCTTGATCACGGTCTGCCCAAGGCTGACCTGACCGTCCCCCGCAACGACGATTTCGCCGCCCTTCTTGACGCCGATGATCGTGGTTCCGTGCCAGCCGGGAAAGTCGCTGTCTGCCATGAATGCCTCCGTATCTCTTGCCCGCAGTATATGGGCCGGTCGGCGATTGGGCGCAACCGTCATGGCACGCGCGTCAAAGATATGCACAAAATGCAATTCGGGGCTGACGAGCGGGCATTTGTGAATCTCGATCCATGATCCTAGATGGGGATCACAACCGATGAAGGATCGGCTGTTTCACTTAGAAGGATCGCGCAAATGGCAACCACCGCAAATATCCATGCGCCGCTCGGAGCAGTCACCGTTCTCCACGTAGTGGACGCACTGATCGACGTTAAAAACACCATCGTCGAATGGAACGAAACCCGTAAGACCCGCCGGGAACTGACGAAACTGTCCGACGCCCAGCTGGATGACATCGGTCTGACCCGTGCAGACATCGCCAAGATCTGATCTGCATCATGATTGGATACAGCTAGAATGGCCGCTCGCAACCGGGCGGCTTTTTCTTTTGCCAATCCGCCAGATCCAAACCTGCAATCGGCCGGCGCGGATCACGCCTTGCAGATATAGCTGACGGTCAGCATCCGCCGCTCCTTCAGCCCGCGCAGCTGGTTGCGCGTCATGTCCCGAAACTCCGCCCCGAACAACAGCTCCGTCGTAACAGGCAGCGGCTTTGCCATGTCGGATTGCGCGGTTCTGTCCTCCAGCCACTCAAGGCTTTCTTTGGTTGAATCGATCGCCTGCACGATTTCAAACCCGGCACCGGCAAGCAGGGCTTCCATCTCGTCCGGGGTTGCCAGATGACTGATCGAGGGGTCCCGCGCCCAGGGCGCCGGATACAGCATGTCCCCGCCATCTCCCTGCAGAATGTCATAAACCGCGAATGTCCCTCCCGCCGACAGAACCCGGCGGGCCTCCTTGTACATCCGCATCTTGTTTTCAATGTTCATAGCGACATGCACGGTCACGACGGCATCAAACGCGTGATCATCAAACGCAAGGTTCAGCGCATCGCCCTGCTGAAACGTGGTATTGCCCGACAGCCCAACCCAGCGCGACAGCTCGGTTGCCGCCTCGCAAAATTCCGGAGTCAGGTCGATACCGATCACCGGACAACCGACAACCTCGGCAATCGTGCGTGACACCCCCCCAAGCCCCGAGCCGATATCCAGAACCTTCGATTCTTCGGTCAGTGTCATGCGGTCAATCAGCTCCAGAGTTGCCGCCCGGCCGCGAAAGTGAAACTCATCGACGGATTCAAGGTCCGATGGCCTCAATTCATGCGGCTCCAATCCGTTCCGCCGCAAACCTTGGGCGATCTTCCCGGCCAGACCGCCGCCGCCGTCGTAGTGGCTTGAAACTCGATCTGTCATGCACTGGCCCTTTCCGAAAAAGTCACCCGATACCAGCCGATCAAAAGCGGGAATCTTTCCCATTTTAGCTCAACCTGATCGTATTTGCTGCACCGCGACCACACGGCCCCGATCAGCTCAGCCGATACTTCCCCGCCATGTCCGGCAGAAACGCCTCGACCGCGGCGGTGGCAACCACGTGGCATGTTCCGGCCCCGGCATCCCTGACATTCAGACCACCCTTGACCGCCCGCACCTCGGCCCGGCCCCGTGGCAGGTCGGACGCAACCAGGTCGCAATCCACCTTGCCGGGTTCCTGCACGCCGATGGTCACCTGAACCCGCATCTCGGCATGATCCACGCCCAGCTTCGAAAACAGCGTGATCGAGGAATGATGCAGCGCGTCCTGCACCGCCCGGCGCGCGGCCTTGGTATAGTCCTGACCATACAGGTCGTTGCCGGTTCCCATTTCCAAAATGATACGTCTTTCGGTCATGCCGCAGGCTCCATGTCAAACGAGACAACAATCGCCGCATTTGCGATCACGGTGCGCCCGTCAGTATGCGGCTTGTCGATATCCAGACCGCCTTCGGTCACGGTGATGCTGGGCTGGCCATAGGGAAACACCGCCTTCAGCACCGCAACATCGACCAGATCGGGGCGCTGCACGCCGATCTCGGCATCGATGATCATTGCCTCTTTCGCAAAGCCGAACAGTTCGGCCATGTTGACCGAGTTGTGCCACAGCGCGTCTTTCAGCGCGCGTTTCGCCGCCTCGGTATAGTCCTCACGCCTCAGCGATGTACCCATCCCGAATTCCACCAGCACCCGTGTCTTGGCCATGCCTGCTCCTGCCTTCTGTTACCGGGCCACAATGCATGCCCGCACGGCATCCTCAAGGGGCCAGACCTTGCGGCTTGATCGGTCCAGTTTCAAACGCTCACCCGGGTTCCGGTTCGTCTGTCGCCGGTGTGGCGCGATCCAGCGCGATCAATCCATACAGGAAAACGCCCGCCGCCAGTATAGCGGACACCGTGAACACCGATGTTATCGAACCGGTGGACGTATAAACGGTGCTGCATGCCGCGATCCCGATTGTCCCGCCCATAAGCTGACAGGTCATGGTGACACCGCTCACCTGCCCATGCATGTGTTCCGGCACCGAAAGCAGGACCGCCCGCCGGGGCGGAACGAACAGAAAGGTCACGACCATGCCCCAGAAAAACAACCCGGACATGATCAGCAAGAAATCCTGCAGGGCAAGGCCGATGGCAAGAACCGACATGGAAATGGATGCCCCCGACGCACCAACCAGTGATGGCATCCGCGATCCGTATTTGTCCGCCAACTTCCCCGTAACCGTCGCCACGATGATCTGCGGCACCACGGCGGGCAAAAAGGCGGCCCCCGCCTTGAACGGCGAGAATCCCATGACCGTTTGGAAATACATCGCCCCAAAAACAAGCATCACGATCTTCACGAACTGGGCGGTGAAGATAACCAGATTCGACGCAAGAAAATTCGGGCTTGCAAACAGTTCGACCGCAATCAGCGGGGACTCGGCCCGCCTTTCGTGACGCACGAACTGAACCAGCAATACCGCTCCAAGGAAAAGCGGGATCAGCGTGTCCGGCTGTGACCATCCGCGATCGGGCCCCTCCATGATGCCAAAGATCAACAACACCAGGCCAGCAATCAACAACAGGAACCCGACCAGGTCAAAGCGGGTGTCCTTCGCGTTCGGCGTGTCGTGCCAGAACGCCCAGACGATGGCAAACACGACCAGCACGATCGGAGGATTGATCCAGAAAATCCATCGCCACGACAGATATTCGGTCAGCAGACCCCCGACCATCGGCCCCAGCGCCATGAAGCAGGTGCCGATGGTGCCATACAGCCCCAACGCCATACCACGCTCTTTTTTCGGAAAGGAATGCGTGACCAGAACAAGCGAAAGCGGAAAGATCATCGCCGCCGCAACGCCCTGTGCAGCCCGCGCAAAGATCAACGCGCTGCCACTTTCGGCAAACCCGGCAAGGATCGACGTCGCTCCGAAAAACAGCAACCCCGAGTTCAGCAGAACTCGCGCTCCGATGATATCCCCGATTTTCCCGGCAGCAGCGGCCAGACCCGCAAGCATCAGCAGATAGACATTGACCACCCAATGCGCATGCAATTGGGACAGGCCAAGGTCGCGCCGGATGGTCGGCAACGCGACGCCGATGACGGTTTCATCCAGCAGCACCACCCCAAGGATGGCACCCATCGCCCCAAGTATCCACCAGCGTCTGTTGTCGTGCGTTGCCATGATGAAAGCGACTATAGCACGAGAATGCGGGCGGCCGTTGCAACGTGAAAGCCCGCAAATGAATTGTACAAAATGGACAAGGCCCCCTGAAAACCCGGTACAATTCGTACAAAAAAGAAGCGCCCGGTTGGGCGCTTCACCTAATTCGGGTTTTGGCCGGGCTCAGATCGACTCGTCGATCCAGCTCTGCAGTGCCGCTTTCGGCGCAGCGCCGGCGCGGTTCGACACGACCTGACCATCCTTGAAAATGAACAGCGCCGGAATGCCGCGAACACCCATTGCAGCAGCCGAGTTCGGGTTGCTGTCGACATCGACCTTGGCGATTTTCACCTTGCCGCCATATTCAACCGCCAGCTCTTCCAGAGCGGGGCCAATCTGTTTGCAGGGACCACACCACTCGGCCCAGAAATCTACGACAACGGGAACATCCGAGTTCTTGACCTCGGCATCAAAGGTATCGTCAGTGACGGCTACGGTGGACATATTCTGTCTCCTGAATGGAATGCGCTTGGGAAATGAAAGTAGGTCCGCCACTATGGGAGGTCAAGATATCTTGGTGCGCCCAAGTGCATCACTCACAAGATCGTGGGGCAACCACATCAGACTGGGGGTGCGGGTCCACAGGATTGCCGTGCGGATCGTCTTTCCGGGATAGATCTGCGCCAGCGCCTGGGCATAGGCCCCCATCTGTCGCAATAGGCCTTCGGGGCAGGATTCCGGGGCATCCGGAACTGTCGCATTCGTTTTGAAATCAATGGCCTGCACGTCGGTTTCCGTTACGATCAGCCGGTCGATAACGCCATGCATCCGGCCCGAAAACAGCTTTGCGGTCACCGGAACTTCGGCCAGTGTGTCCGGCGCGAATACCGGTGCAAGATGCGGTGCGTTCAGCACCGCCGCGGCCTCGGCTCTCAACTCCTCGCGTTCGGCCTCTTGCATATCGGGCAACAAACGAGCGCATAGCCGGGCCTGATTTTCAGGGGCGATTCCCGGCAGATGCTCCAGCAGCAAATGGATCCGGGTCCCCCGCAATTTGGCCGCCTCTTCATCCAGCCCCAGATCCCCCGGCAGCGCCTTTGCGCCGCCCAGATCCGAAGGGCTGATGGTTTCCGACGCCAGTTCGAGCAAAGGCGCGGAACGCCAGAACACCTCTGGCAATTCAATTTTGGCTTCCTCCGGTGAAGCGACAATATCCGCAAAGGGCAACCCATCCCAATCGCCATGTGACAGCCGCCGGATCCCGGAACCCTCGACGATAGTGGCGCCAGCCCGATCCATTGCCGCTTCGACCATCTGGTACCAGCTAGTCCCGTCCTTGCCGACATCGCCCGCCGCCGCAACAATCAACCACTTTTCCGCCCGTGTTAGAGCCACATACAAAAGACGCAACCGTTCGGCCATCTGTTTAGCCTGCGCCTCTTCGCGTGCCTGCGCGACGATCCTTGGCGAAGCGTCCCGAGACACCCTCCAAAGCGGTGTGCCCTCGGCCCGCATCACTTCGTCATCCGTTGGCGCCCTGCGCGCACCCGTATCCGGCAAGATCACGATCGGCGCCTCCAGCCCCTTGGCACCGTGAACCGTCATCACCCGGATCATGTCACCCACTCCGCTCATCTGGCGCTTGATTTCCAGGTCGTCGGTTTGCATCCAGACAAGGAAACCCGTCAGGCTTGGGATATCCGTCCGTTCATAAGCCAGCGCCTGACTGAGCAGCGCGTTGATTCCGTCCTCGGCCTCGGGCCCCAGCCGCCCCAGCAGTTTTCGACGCCCGTCGTGGCGCGTGAGGATGCGCTCGATCAGATCGTAGGGCCTGAGAAAATCGGTCTGGCCCCGCAGATCATTGAGCACCGCGAGCGTTCCCGGAAACTCGCTTTCGCGTTGGCGCAGTGCGGCCCAGAGGTATTTCTCCTTGCGTGCATGCGCCAGATTGAAAAGCTGCTGCTCGGACCAGCCAAACAACGGTGATTTGAGCACAGTGGCCAGAGACAGGCTGTCCTCGGGCGTGGCAAGAAAGCTCAAAAGCGCTGCCAGATCCTTTACGGCCAGTTCCGCGCCCACTTTCAAACGGTCGGCGCCCGCAATCGGCAGGCCTGCGGATTTGCAGGCGCGAATGATCTCGGCAAAGAGGTCCGAACGGCGCTGCACGAGGATCAGGAAATCGCCCGGTCGCACCTTGCGGCGAACGAATGTGCCGGGTGTGTCACCGTCTTCGGGGATGGTTTCACCACGCTCGATCATCGCCTTGATCGACTGGGCCACCTGCTCGGCAAGTACGACCGTATGATGCCGCGCGCTGGGCCGGTCGACCGGATCGGTCCAATCGCCATCCTCTTCATCATCGACCTTTTCGACCACCGGCCATAGGTCCACCCGCCCCGGCAAGTCGGCCTTGAACGCGCGATGCAGAGCGTCTTTGTGAAATCCGGCATCAGCGCAATTGTCGAACACCAGATCCACCAGTTGCAGGATGGCCGTGGATGAGCGGAAGGAGAATTCAAGCGTCAGATTCTCCAGGTTAGAGCCTGATTCTGAAAGTTTTCGGCCAAACGCACCCTGCATCCGGTCAAAGGCCTGCGGATCGGCGCCCTGAAAGGAATAGATCGACTGTTTCTTGTCGCCGACGACGAAAATCGTGCGTTCCACGTCCGAGCGCGCGCCCTCTCCGCTGGTAAACTCCTGCGCCAGTTTCTCGACCACGTCCCATTGTTCCGGGCTGGTATCCTGTGCTTCGTCCACAAGAATGTGGTCGATACCGCCATCCAGACGATACAGCACCCAGGCCGCGACCGCGGGGTCGTTCAACAGCTGCCGTGCTTTCAGGATCAAGTCGTCGAAATCCAGCCAGCCACGCAACTGCTTGCGCCGCTCGTATTCCGGCAGGAACGCGGTGGCGAATTTGTGCAGGGCCAATGATTTCTGCGCCGCAACCAACGCCAGCCGCCTTTCTCGCGCGTTCTCAACCCGGAGCATCAGCGACTCAAGCGCCGGCATCGCGTCAGTCAGTGCTCCTTCCCGCATGGCTTTTGTGGGAAAGCCGCCTATCTTTGCCGTGAAAGGTTCTTTCGCACCTGCGCCGGTCAACAGCACGTCTTCCAGAATAGGCAGCCCAGCCAGCGTTGCGTCTGTGAATCCGGCAAGTTTCGACGCAGCCTTGGCGTTGTTGCCGCCACTTTCGGTCAGCGCAGGCAGTAGCGACCGAATTAATTCAACTTCGCCGCCTAGGTACACGTGATCCAGCAGGCGTTGCTCATTGAAGCTTTCGGGTAGGTCAAACAGGCGCAGCAGATCGTCCCAAGTACAAGGATTGGCAAACAGGTTACGGTTTGTCGTGATTGCCTGTGTCAGCTTGTCAAAACCGGTATCGGTGACAAAACGCGCAACCGCGTCGATCAGCGGTGCTTGCGGGCCATCGGCAAAATCCTCGACGATTTCTTCGCGCAGCAAGGCGGCGGCCCGATCTTCCATCTCGGTAAACTGAGGGCTGACCCTTGCCTCAAGCGGAAAGCGGCGCAAGAGCGAGGCACAGAAAGAGTGGATGGTCTGGATCTTCAGGCCACCCGGTGTTTCGATGGCGCGGGCGAACAGCGTGCGGGCGTGTGCCAGACGGGCAGGATCGATCGCATGCTCGACACCCAGTTCTGTCAGCTCTGACAAAAGCTTGTCGTCGTCCAGCATTGCCCATTTCCCCAGCCGTTTGAACAACCGGTTCTGCATCTCGCTGGCCGCTGCCTTGGTATAGGTCAGGCACAGGATGTGCTGTGGTTGCACGTCGCTCAGCAAAAGTCGCGCAACACGATCGGTCAGTACCCGCGTCTTGCCCGACCCTGCGTTGGCCGCCAACCAGGTCGAGGCATTGGGCCGCGCCGCCTGCACCTGCCGCTCGGTCGCTTCGTTCCGAGGGGTCATGTCAGGTCCTCCGGGACGGGATTTGCGGTTCGGTCCCATTCACCGAAACGGGCCAGGTGATCGTAGTCGCCAGTGTCGGAATCCTTGTGCAGCATTCGGCGCGAGGAATATCCCTGATCAGGCTCTAAGTAAGCGGAAATCAGTTGTTTGAGTTCCGAAAGAACCTTATCGGCCGGTTCTTTTTCCAAGGGCGCCGGAACTTCCTTGTACGTCCCGCCCATGCCGATGAAAACGGCCTGAGCCACCGGCATCGGATCGAACCCTTCAAACCCGCCCTCTTCTGCCAGCGCGGCCTCGATCAGCAACTGTTTGTCGAATTTCGATTGCTGGTTTTCGGTTGGGGGCATACCGGTCTTGTAGTCGTATATCCGTAACGACCCCCGCGCTGTCTGATCAACCCGATCGGCCCGCCCTACGAGCGTGAAATCCAATGGATCGAGGCGTTTTTTCATCTTGGCCTCGAACGCAACAGGCCCGGCATCGCTGCGGCGGGTGATCTCGGCGGCCAGAAACGCGTCGGCAATCCGCGCCAGACGCGCCAGCCATAGCTTTCGCGCCGTTGGCCAGGCTACATGTTCCAACAGCAAGGTTTCTGCGCGTTTCAGAAACGCATCACGTGTCAAAAGCGCGCCATCCAGAACGCTGTCACGGATGAATGCTTCGAGAATTTCGTGGATCACAATCCCTCGCAGCAAGGCATCCGGCGCCTGAACCAGCGGATCGAGCGGTTTCAGCGACAGCACGTGACGGGCATAGATCGCGTACGGATCCCGGATCAGCTTCTTGATTTCGGTGACCGACAGCTGCGTCGGGCGCGTCGATACGGGCGGCCGCGGAGAGGGGCGCGGGGCCGGATCCAGACGCGGTGCCTCTTCCAGCTTTGCCGCCCAATCCAACCATTGACGGCCGCGAGCACGCATAGCGTCCAGAGCGTCGGGGCCATCCGCGTCTGGCAAACCCTGTAACAGGTTGATCAGTCGGTTAAGCCAGCGCGAAGGCACCGTTTCGGCGTCGTCCGAGCGACTGGCACGGGTCAACCAGACTTCGGGTGCGGCGATGGCCTGTTGGAAATCGTGGGCCGACAAGCCGATCCTCCGTTCGGGCAGCAGCAACCCCGCCTTGTCGCGCATCTGACGGTTCAACCAGGGGTCAGGGGTGGCGGCCTCGGGCCAGCTCCCTTCGTTCAGGCCGCCGAGAATGAGCAGGTCGGCCCCCTGCACCCGCGCCTCAAGCGTACCCCAGATCATGATGCTGGAATGAGGCGCGTCGCGGTCGCGCACCTCTTCGCCCGCTAGCAGCGCGCCAAGAAGATCGGCAAAATCGCGAGCGACCATGGTACCACCATGCGCGGCCTCGTCCTCCAGCGACGTGATCACAGCAAGCGCCTTTTGACCGGCGTTCATGTCCCAGAGAGTTCCCCCCTCACCTGTGCTTCCTGACGAAATCTTCTCGGCCAACCCGCGCAAGCGGTGAACCCAGTCGGCCAGCGGCAGCTCAACGGTCACTTGCTGATCGCAGAAATGCGTGGTCAGCCATTGCATCCAACCTTCGGGCATTTCTTTGCGGATCGCGAAACCGGTAAGGCTGGCGCTGTCAGGATAAGGCGGGCCATTGCGGCGCAGGTCGAGTTCAAGATCACGGGTGTGCAACAGGTGCGCGCCACGCTCACCACCGGCGTGACACAGGGGATGCTTCAACAACGTCAGAAGCGCTTCACCATCCAGCCGATTGACAAACAGCCCGGCAACATGTCGCAAGAACCGTCCCGGCGGCGAAAGCTGAAGTGGTAAACCGGCACTGTCGTCAGGCACAATGGCCCAGCGGTCCAGCGCGGCGCTGACTTGTCGTGTCAGCATCCGGTCGGGCGTGATCAGCGCTGCCGTCTGACCGGTTTCCGCCGCCTGTCGTAGACGCAGGGCAATGGCCAGCGCTTCGGCACGGGGAGATTGCGCCTCGACCAGCGTCACGTCGGTTGTCGCGGGGACCAGGTCGGCCAAGTCTGGGCCTTCGGCCATCCAGGCGTCAGTGACCGGGGCAGGGCGCAAAGCCAAGGAAACCAGACGGTTGCGGGCAGGCGATGGGGGCGCGTCATCCGTCCAACGGGTGATTTGGTGCGGTTCGATCCCCAATCCACGCATCAATTTGCGAAACCGGAATTGCGGGTGATCTTCGGACAACAACGCGTCATCCAGACCAGACCAGACGTAATCTGGTTGGTCAAAGTCGAACCCGGGCAGAACCAAAGCGCCTTGCGGCAAGCGAGCCACAGCCTGCATCAGCATCAGCGTGGTCCCGCGCGAGCCGGTCGATCCAGCCAGTACTATCGGATGGCGCGGCGGATCTGCCTGCCAACGGTCAATCAGGTCTTCAACAACCCGCCGTTGCCGCGCCTGAACGTCCTGCGCGTCGTCCCCGGAAGTGATGAACTGGTCGGCGATCGAGATAAAAGTCTGAGCCCGCGCCCAGTGCCCGGACATGTCGCTGACATCCAACTGTTGGATGGCTTGGGGCAATACACCTTCGCCCTGCATTTCGTCGATCAGCGTCGCAAGGCTGTCGGCCAGATCGTAAAGCGAGGCGCGGGCCGCTAGATTCGGTTGTTGGTCCAAGAGCTTGCCGATCAGTTGCGTCAATTCCAACCGGCGTCGCAGCGGCGGGATTGCCGGCGGTAATCGGGACAGATCCGCGCTTTCGCCCAGATCAGTGATCAAACTCATGCGTGGCAACAGACAGGCTGGACCCGCGTCGAACAGGTTGCGCACGCGACGCGCCATGCGGCGGGTGTTGACGACCACTTGCGCCCGCGCCAGCGTTTCGGGTGGCAGATGTGCGGTGCGCGCCATCAGCCCGGTCACAAGCGCCTTTGGGAAATCCACGCCGGGCGCGACAGCAAATACGCGCGGGCTGGCGTTGGCTTCAAACATCGGCGAGCAACTCTTCGGCCAGGGTAATGCCCACAGGATGGCCGACGTCGCACCAACGACCCGGATATCGGAGCGCAAACAGGCGGTTCTGCTGCTGCATCACGTCCCATAACCTGTTGAATGAAAAGGAAGACTCCGTGAACTGTGCCAACCCTTCGGTCTTGGTGATCTGTATGCCGCCATAGATAAGGCCAGGGCCGCGCCGAATGCGACCCTCGGCGTCAGCCATGAAATCTCCGGCGCCGGAATGCCCCAGCGCATGTGCCACCGGTATACACATCAATAGCGCATCCATGATGTCAGGGTTCCACGCGGTGCGCAGCATTTCCAGCGGGTTTGGGCCGGCCCAGATTGCGTCGGTGTTCAGAGTGAATACTGGATTGGCACCCAGAAATGGCAACGCAGCCCGAAGACCACCACCGGTATCCAGAATCTCGGGCTCTTCTCGCGACAACAAAACGCCACGGGGTACCAAATGCGCAGCCAGCTGATCCGGTAAATAGTGCAAGTTTGCCACAATGCGGTTCAGACCCGCGGCCCGAACCAGATCCAGCGTGTAATCGATCAGCGGGCGGCCTGCGACCTTGATGAGCGGCTTGGGTGTGTGCTTGGTCAGCGCGCCCATGCGCGTGCCGAACCCTGCCGCAAATAGCATCGCTGCATCCGGGCCGTAGGTCATTTGTTTCGCAACTTTTCGAGGTTTTCCGGTGTCGGTGGCGGGAGCGTTTCGCGCAGGAAACCGGCGACTGAAGCCAGCGCAGGGTTCTCCAGATCGCGCATCAAGAGCGCCCATGTCGCAGGAATGAGATCAACATATCTCGGCTTGCCGTTTTCGGTTGCCAATCGGGCGAACACGCCAAGGATCCGGAGGTTCCGTTGCGCGCCCAAAACGGCATAGGCAGTTCGGAAATCATGATCGTTCGATCCGGTGGCCTCGACATAGTGATTGATCATCTTCATCTCGACACCTGCTGAAACTTTACGGCGAACATCCTGAAGCAGGGACACGAGATCGTACGCCGGATGGCCCAGCATGGCGCATTGGAAGTCCAGCAAGCCAACGCGACGCACGCCTTCACGATCCGGCAGCCAGATCAGGTTTTCGGCGTGGTAGTCTCGTTGAATAAGAACCTTGGGGCCTTGCGTCTCGCGCAGCAGTATGTCCGAAAACCGGTTTTCGAACCGTTCCTGGGTATGCTGGTTTACCTCTTGGATGATGCCAAAGGCATATTTTGTGAAAGCCAGCGCTGCAAGTTCGGTCATCAGTGTCGGGTCATAGCTGTCGAGCGGCGGCAGCGGTGCCTGATGCAATTGTACAAGTACGTCCGTCGCGGCCTCGTACAATTCGGGTTCAAGCTCCGATTCCCGTTCGAGAACGCGCGCGAACAGGTCGTCACCCAGATCTTCGAGCAAAAGAAAGCCGTTTTCGGAATCCTCGGCGTAGATCTGGGGCGCGCTCAACCCCACGGACAACAGGTGGTTGGCAATTGAGACGAATGGGCGGACGTCTTCTCCCATGTCCGCAGGAGCATCCATAAGAACCGCGGTGCGACCTGTTTCGGGATCGGTCAGGCGTTTGTATCCGCGGTTGGAGGCATCCCCGGCCAGCGGTGCAGAAGTCGCGTTTGCCCAATCGGTCTGGGCAATGAAGGTTTCGGCCAGAACCTTTCTGTTCGTCATTCAAGTATCTCCAAAAGCAGGTTCCATTTCGGATCAGACCATGTGACCCTCAGGTGCCGGGTTTCCTCGTTTTCCGGGTCCGTTTCAAACAGCAGCCTCAATGCGCCGGCAGGTTCGAGCGGACCCAGTTTTTCCGGCCATTCGACAAGGCAGATCGCGGTTTCAAATGCGTCGGTCAATCCCAGTTCCTCAAGCTCGTCGATATCGGTCAATCGATACAAGTCCGAGTGCCAGATTTCACCTTTCTGCGTGTCATAAGTCTGAACAAGGGTGAAAGTTGGCGAAGGGACATCTTCAGTTTCGATCAGCAGTGACTGGATGAGGCTGCGGGCGAAATGAGTCTTGCCACTGCCAATCTCGCCGGCCAGCAACAAAACGTCGCCGCGCGTCAGTTCGGCCCCCAACAGGGCGGCAAACGCGGCAGTGTCGTCCGCGGTCGCAAGAGTGATTTGGTACGGGGCAGGCGTCATGGCGCCACAATGGCGTCGGCGGGACCCCGCTGCAAGCAGGTTCAGGTGCAGGCTTGCTCCGGTACAGATATGTCAGGCGGGTCCGCCATAACAGCAAACCGAACAATGGTCGCGCCATTCTGAATGGGGCTGACCGTGCAAGACACCGGCGTTCCATCCCGCAGACTGACGCACGCCGACCACTCGGCACGCTTGTCGCTGTCGGTGACGAAGTTGCGGATCTCTCCCCAGACCGGTGTGGCAAGGCACTGATCTTGCCAAGTTCGGGTTATTTCCTGGACGCTCTGTTGGATTAATCCTGCGTCCGGTTCGGTACCCCAAAGGTGGTAATAGGCGCAGTTGGAAAAAGCTAACGACCCATCCGGTGAGAACACAGCGATTGCGTCAGCAAGCTTGTCGAATATCGCCTGGACCAGTTCCAGTTCGGCACGAAACTGTCGCGTCAGGGTTATCTCGGCGGTGATGTCTTCGAACAGGAACGCAACAGCGCCGTCGGGATGTGGCCGGCCGCTGACACAATAGACCGACCCAGAAGGCAAGGACCAAGTTTCCTGAAAACTGCCATCAGTGGCCGCTTCGAGAAGATCGTTCATTTGCTTTCGCCACCCGCCATAATTCTTGGGTTCCGGCATCATGTTTTGATTTCTCAAGCGGTCGAAGAAAGTAGAGATTTTTGGCCGGCAGCTCAAAAAATCCGCAGGCAGCGAGGTCAGATCAACCAAAGCTGGATTAAACAGGGCCAGTTGCCGGTTGCGATCAAAGATAGCTAAACCGATCGAAAGTTGTGCAAAGGTTTTTGCCAATGTTTGTACGAACTTGCGCTGGGCGACCTCGGCCTCCACGATTGCGTTGACATCGACGGCATAACAGAGAGTTCCCTCGTCATGGGGAACGATCGAAAGGTCGAACCACAGCTTTCTCTCGGTATCACCGGCCGTCAGCGAGAACCGGTATTTCTTCCCGGGCTGCATATCCTCGTCCGCGTCTGGAAACATAGGCGCGGTCAGGTCGGTGTCTTTGCCGCGAATCTTGCGGGCCAACGACACATAGGCGGTGTTGCACCAGCTTACCGTGTTCTTGTGATCTGTCAGCCAGACCGGATAGGGAGCCTTGTCCATTGTCAACCGCAGAGGCGTATTAGAGCTGTCTTGCACTTGGCGCCCTTCGTGCTGCTCGGGCAGGTCACGGATTTGCACGCGCACGATCCCGTCTATCCATTCGCACAAAACGTCCTGCATCAAGATGCTGTTGATTGCGGGAACCACGATCGTACCTGCGACGCAGACATCTTCGGGACTTTCCGGAAACGCGGGAAAATTGCGTCTTAACAATCGCCTCAGACCACCCCAGTCCGTGACGTCTTCGTGCCCAGCCAGCGAAATGTCGGAATGCGTAACCAGATCATTCCCCGCAAAGAGGAAAACCGAATTGTGCAGCATGTCGGGCGACAAAAGCCCATAGGCCATATTTCGGGACCGCTTTCGCGGTGCCAGCCACAGGACGGCAAGGACCGAAGTCACAGTGCAAAGCCCTGCCAGCAGGAGCCAATCAACCATGAGTGAATGCTGCGAAATTCCGTACGACCATGAGTGATCCTTGGGCAGGAATGGTTAATGGTTCGTTAACTCAAATCGGGATCTGCTGATTGTGCCCGGACGGAACCGGGTGATCTCCGGTTTGTGCATCGATCAGGTTTCTCGGCCAGATAACCTTAACGATGGCGCCGCGGCGGTCGGACAAGTCGGTGAGAGTTTGATACGGATCAGCGCCGTTGGCGAATTTCAGTTCGGCACCACTGCGTTCCAGCAATGTTTTCGCGATGAACAATCCCAGACCCATGCCTTCATATTCCGGGCGCTCCTTGTGGTCGGATTCCGCGCGGCGCTTGCGCACGAAAGGATCACCGATTCGACCTATCATGTGGTGCGGATAACCGCGTCCGTCATCCATGATGTTGATGATGATCCAATTGTCGGTCCATTCCGCTTCGACCCAGACATTCTTGCGTGCAAAATCCACCGCATTCTGGATCAGGTTTCGAAGCCCATGAATGATCTCGGGCTTGCGCAGGATCGAGGGTTGCTGCACATCGCCACCAGCACTTGGGCCTTCGTGAAAATGTACGATCTTTCCACGGTTCACATGCGGTTCGGCGGATTCGTGGATCACCGTCGACAAAGGCGCCTGACGCAGATGCAGATCATCCTTTCCCGCTCGCCCCATGTTGCGAAGGATATCCCGGCATCTGTCCGCCTGTTCGCGGATTAGAACCGCGTCTTCGCGCAGCTCTGGCCGGTCATCAAGTTCTTCGATAAGTTCAGAGCTCGCCAGTTTGATGGTTGCCAGCGGTGTTCCCAATTCGTGTGCTGCAGCGGCAACAACACCGCCGAGATCGGTCAGCTTTTGTTCCCGCGCCAGCGCCATGTGGGTCGCTGCCAGTGCCTCGGACATGGATTGAACCTCGGAACTGATCCGATAGGAGTATCCTCCCAGAAACACGATCGCGATAACGATGGCGGCCCAGTTGCCGAACACGAATATGTCGGGGATTCGCAGGATAAAGCCCATGTCGGTTCTGAGGGGCAGGTGAAAAATAGCCAAAAGCGTCACTAGAATGACCGCCACCGCGCCAATGATCATGGTCGAACGCAAGCTCATCACGTTGGCCGAAATGGTCACCGGACCCAGCAACAACAATGCAAACGGGTTGTGCAGACCTCCCGTGAGATACAAAAGGAATGCCAGTTGCAGCAGGTCGAACAATACCATCAGAAAGTTCTCGAACTCTGACAGCCGTTTGTTCTCGGGAAACAGAAAAATCGCGACCAGGTTGCCCATGACCGAGATTCCGATGGCAAAATAACAAAGCCCCAGTTCCAGTTGGAGGTCATAGAACCGCTGTGCGACGGTGATTGCGATGATCTGACCGGCGATAGCCACCCAGCGCAACAGAATAAGCGTTCGCAGGCGAATCCAGCTGCTGCGCTCTTGTCCGCGCCAAAGGCTCATATTGGAATTCGGCATCGGTTGATTATGTCCTGTTGCAACGGCTGAATACCTTGATAGGTGTCTGCCGCAAGACGATCAACAACCCATACCTCAGGTACCGCTCCATGACCCGTTTTTATGCCATCATTGCCGCCGCTATTTTACTTGTCGTCCTGGGCGCCACTTGGGTTTTGACGCTTGGGCGCGGATCGGATGATCAATTTGCTCAGTGCCGCTCCAGCCAGATTGCCGGGGGTGCAGGTTCGATCGGCGGCCCGTTCGAACTGGTCAACGCCAAGGGCGAAACCGTGACCGATAAGGATGTGTTAACCGGACCGTCGCTTTTGTATTTCGGCTATACGTTTTGCCCGGACGTCTGCCCGCTTGATACCTCACGTAACGCCGAGGCTGTCGACATTCTTTCAGAGCGCGGCCAAATAGTGACGCCGGTCTTCATATCGATCGACCCGGACCGGGACACACCAGAGGTGGTCGGCGATTTTGCCCTGAATCTGCACGAGCGGATGATCGGCCTGACGGGTTCGCCGGAACAGGTCAAGGCAGCCAGTAAGGCTTACAAGACCTATTACAAGGCGCATGACAAGAGCGACGAATACTATCTCGTCGATCATTCGACCTTCTCTTACCTGGTTTTACCCGAGCACGGTTTTGTCGAGTTCTTCAAGCGCGATGAGACTCCTGAGCAGATGGCCGACAAGATCGGCTGTTTTCTGGGTAACATGTAAGTGCGATAGGGCGTTTGACCTTTGCCGAGGGGCTGGTAATACTCGCCGATAGGGCAAAGACCGAATAATCGCAGAAAGAAAGAGCATGGCCGACACTTCCCAGCTTGAAATCGGACCCGACAAGTCGCTTTTGCTGGTAGATGATGACGAACCGTTTCTGCGGCGTTTGGCCAAAGCAATGGAGAAGCGCGGGTTTGAAATTGAAACCGCGGCGTCGGTTGCGGCAGGCCGCGCCATCGCAACTGCTCGGCCGCCCGCATTTGCCGTCGTTGACCTGCGGCTGGAGGATGGCAATGGTCTGGATGTCGTTGAAGTGCTGAGAGAAAAGCGCCCGGATTGCCGGGTCGTGGTGCTGACCGGATACGGCGCCATCGCGACCGCCGTCGCGGCCGTCAAGATCGGTGCCACGGATTATCTGTCGAAACCGGCCGATGCGACCGACATCACCAACGCGCTGCTTGCCAAGGGCGACGAGTTGCCGCCGCCGCCGGAAAACCCAATGAGCGCGGACCGTGTGCGGTGGGAGCATATTCAGCGGGTTTACGAACTGTGCGACCGGAACGTCAGCGAAACCGCCCGCCGCTTGAACATGCACCGCCGGACGTTGCAGAGAATTTTGGCGAAGCGTAGCCCTCGGTGAGAGTTGAAACTTCCGCTTCTATTTACTGTGGTATTGGTCGGATCAGTTTTCCAAGTACGCGCGGCATGTATTGATGCGGGAAATCCAACCTTTGCTCAGTATCCGCGAACAGTTGGTCATTGCGTTGAAGGCGATTGCCAGACCGCCTTGCTGACGAGGGATTGCGGTAACGTCCGCTACTTGGCGCAAGAGTTTGAAACAGGCCAAAGCGAATGGCTTTTCCGAATAGTGTTCAATGAAATCGGTGACGAAGACGATGAGTTTTTTATCATATGAGATGGAGTTGAGCTGTCAAAAGATGACTACTCGAGTTTGCCCTGCAATCCCATTTCCAATCGTGATGATTGTTCGCTTATTATCGACGTGCTTGGAAGTTCATCTAGGTAACTCAGGCAGCAGAATTATCCGCAAACGCTTTTCATAAACCAAGCGACTAGAGTTTTCCCAACAACTCCGCATGCCGATCGGTATACGCCTCCCGTACTTCAATCGGTGGTCTTAACTTGATTTCCAACCCTTCCATCACGGCTTTATCCGGTCGCCCAAAAAACTTCGTCGCCTCGGTCTCGGAAAAGCCGGCGATCTGGGTTGCCTCCATCCAGGCGCTGATTTTGTCGGCGCGTTTGATCTGTTTCTTGATCGTTGCGGGGATGACGGCGGGCAAGCCGAACCGGATGTGAATGGCTGCGGCGAGGCGATCGTCGAGATCACCATAATCCGGCCCAACGGCGGATTTAACAGGCGAGATCATGTCGCCGATCACGTATTCTGGGGCGTCGTGCAGCAGCGCGGCCAAGCGCCATTTGACCGGAGCCTTCGGTGCGATGCGGCCAAAAAGCTCCTCGACCAGCAGCGAATGTTCGGCCACGGAATAGGCGAAATCGCCATCCGTCTGACCATTCCAGCGTGCAACGAAGGCGAGGCCGTGGGCGATATCCTCGATCTCGATATCGACTGGCGTCGGGTCCAACAGATCCAGGCGGCGGCCCGACAGCATTCTTTGCCACGCTCTGGGTTGTGTTGCCATTCTGCCATGCCCCTTTTGCCTTGCCGTGGTGATGCCACAATTGCAGCGTAGCCTGTATTTCATCCTGATCACATGCTGCCAACACCTTCTTGAAGGGACGTGCTTTGAACCGGCGCGCGTGGATCACGATATCAAGTGCAGAGGGGGGCGTGCATTCCTCCCGGCGCGTCCTCCTCAGATCGAAACGTGTATCGAAAGGAGAACGTCATGTTCAAGCGCTTGTTGGGCCTTACCCTTGCATTCGGCATGGCAGCAACCGCGCCACCCGCTTTTGCCGCCAGTTGTGCGATGCGGGATACCATTGTTGCCAACCTGAAAGAAAAATTCGCTGAAGAATTGACATTTGGCGGATTGCAAAAGACCAGTGGTGCGCAATCCGTCATGGAAGTCTGGTCTTCGAAGGAAACAGGTACATATACCGTGCTTTTGACTCAGGCCAACGGGATTGCCTGTGTTGTCGCCGCAGGCACGGATTTCTTCGAAGCCATTCCAAAAATCGAGGCTCAGGGCACACCAAGCTGAATTGGATACAAGAACACTGTGGGATAGATCGGTTGTCAGGTTGACAAAGTTGCCATGCCCGCCGGTGGATGTTATGCGCTGCGCGGATGAGCTTTGTCGGAATGGAGCAACCGATGCCCGCAGACTATATCGTTAAGGATATTTCGTTGGCCGAATATGGCCGCAAAGAACTGGATATCGCCGAAACAGAAATGCCGGGGCTGATGGCCTTGCGGGCAGAATACGGTGAAAGCCAGCCATTGAAAGGCGCCCGTATTGCCGGATCGCTACATATGACCATTCAGACTGCCGTTCTGATCGAGACGCTGGTTGCGCTGGGCGCGGATGTGCGCTGGGCATCATGCAACATTTTCTCGACACAAGACCATGCTGCTGCTGCGATCGCTGCAAGTGGAACGCCGGTGTTCGCCGTCAAGGGCGAAACGCTCGAGGAATACTGGGATTATGCCGACCAGATATTCCAGTTCCCCGAGGGCGGCGCAAACATGATCCTTGACGATGGCGGCGATGCGACGCTGTACATTCTGATGGGTGCACGGGTCGAGGAAGGTGAGACCGACCTGATCGAAAATCCGCAATCGGAAGAAGAAGTCGCGCTGTTCGCGCAGATCAAGAAGCGTTTGGCAGAAAGTCCGGGCTGGTTCGTCAAGCAACGCCATATGATCAAGGGCGTGTCCGAAGAGACCACTACCGGCGTGCATCGCCTGTACAAGATGATGGAAAAAGGCCATCTGCCGTTCCCGGCGATCAACGTTAATGACAGCGTGACCAAGTCGAAGTTCGACAACAAGTACGGCTGCAAGGAATCGCTGGTCGACGGTATCCGCCGCGCCACCGACACAATGATGGCGGGCAAGGTTGCCGTCGTCTGCGGGTATGGCGACGTTGGAAAAGGCTCTGCCGCCTCGCTGCGCGGAGCTGGTGCCCGGGTGAAAGTGACCGAGGTTGACCCGATCTGCGCGCTTCAAGCGGCGATGGACGGTTTCGAGGTGACTCTGCTGGAAGACGAAGTTGCATCTGCCGATATTTTCGTTACGACGACAGGCAATAAGGACGTGATCCGCATCGAGCATATGCGCGAGATGAAAGATATGGCCATCGTCGGAAACATTGGTCACTTCGACAACGAAATTCAGGTTGCGAACTTGAAAAACCACAAGTGGACCAACATCAAGGAACAGGTGGACATGATCGAGATGCCTTCGGGCAATCGCATCATCCTGCTGTCCGAAGGCCGCCTGCTGAACCTTGGAAACGCAACCGGCCATCCGTCGTTTGTGATGTCGGCCTCGTTCACTAACCAGGTTCTGGCCCAGATCGAGCTCTGGACCGGAGGCGAGGATTATGACAACCAGGTCTATATTCTGCCCAAGCACTTGGATGAGAAGGTTGCGCGTCTGCATCTGGATCGGATTGGTGTCAAGCTGACCCAACTGCGCGCCGATCAGGCGGACTATATCGGGGTCAAGCCGGAAGGCCCGTTCAAACCAGACCACTACCGCTATTGATCCGACAGAAATCGACTTTGAGTGCCGCCGGAGCATTTCGGCGGCGTTTCGCGTTTATTGGAGAATTTGGATTATATTTTAGATACTTAAGGTTTGCCCAAGTGGCACTGGATCGGCTATGAAGTGAACTAAGACCAGGACGGTCAGGACCAGAGTTTTCAAAACGCGTGTGGTGAAATGGGAGCACGCGGGGTGGGGAAGGTTCTGATGCGTCAGGACCTTCCCAAATTCTCGAGTAGCGCTGTTCGGGCGAAAATTAAGTTCGTGCTACCAGTCGATCCGTGCCATCAGCGAAGTGCGTCAATCCGGCATCGTCTGCCCTAACGCACAGACCCGTCGCCATTCCGCTTCGGTTACAGGTTGCACGGACAGTCGTGAGTTTTTTACCAGCATCATATCCGACAAAGCCTCATCTGCCTTGATCTGATCCAGCGTAACCGCGGCTTCAAACGGACGTACCGCCTTGATGTCGACGCATTCCCAGCGTGGATCGCCGGCCTTGCTATCCGGATGAACCTCGGCGCAAACCTCGACAATGCCGACCACCGCTTTTTCGGTTTGTGAGTGATAGAAGAAGCCCCGGTCGCCCAACTTCATCTCGCGCATGAAATTGCGGGCCTGATAGTTGCGCACGCCGTCCCATTCTTCGCCCGCCTCGCCCTTTGCGAATTGTTGATTCCAGCTCCAGGTCGAGGGTTCGGATTTGAACAACCAATAGGCCATCAGCCGATCACCTTTTTCCACGGTATCAATTCGACGGATTGGAACAGCCCGGCTTTGGCATAAGGATCGTTGTCGGCCCAGCTTTGGGCTTCGGCCAAATCTTCGACATCCAGAACGATCAGCGAACCGACCATTTGGTCACCGTTCAGCAAGGGACCGGCCTGCGACACCACACCGGTCTCTTCGATATAGGCCAGATGGGCGGCGCGATTGTCAAGCCGGGTTTGCAGGGAACCATCCTTGTCCCGGGCAATCAGGGCAATCAGCATGTCATTCCTCCTTGAGGGGTCGGTTGAGTAGATATCGAATGGCTTCGGCGACGCTGTATTCACCGCCGCTTAGTTCGGCTACGGCCGTGCTGATAGGCATGTCGAGGCCTTGTTCGCTTGCAAGCTGCGCCACGGCGCGGGCGGTTGCGACGCCTTCGACCGTTGTTGCGCTGTCGAATGTTTCGTGGCGGCCAAGGGCCAGGCCGAACCGATAGTTGCGGGATTGTTCCGAAGAGCAGGTCAGCACCAAATCGCCCAGACCGGACAACCCCATGAGAGTTTCGGGACGGGCGCCTTTCAGGCTGGCGAACCGCTGCATCTCGGCAAAGCCGCGTGTCAAAAGAGCTGCGCGCGCGCTTTCTCCCATGCCTTCTCCGATGCAGGCGCCGCAACCGATCGCCATAACGTTCTTTAATGCACCGCCGAGCTCCGCGCCGACCGTATCCGTCGTGCGATACAGCCGCAGATTCGAGGTTGTGAGTTCGGATTGCAGTGTTGCTCCCAAATCCGCATCCACACAGGCCAGTGTCAGCGCGGTTGGCAGGCCCTTTGCTATGTCACGGGCAAAGCTTGGGCCGGTCAACAGGGCGGGGCGGGCGTTGGGTAACGTCTGGGTAATGACCGAAAGCGGACCCACACCGGTGTTCAGTTCGATTCCCTTGCAGCACGCAACCAACAGGTGACTGGAAAGACATTCGGCATGGTCGGTCAGCGCCTGACGCAGTCTTTGCATGGGGATCGCCAACAACAGGGTTTTATTGGCCGCCGCTTCGGAAAGATCCGAGGTGATGTTCAGCGTGTCGGGTAACGACACCCCGGGAAGGCGGAGGGCGTTTTCGCGGGATTTTCGCATCAAATCCGCCTGTTCTTCCGAACGGGACCACAGGGTTACCCGACCATTACCGGAAAGCGATATCGCAAGCGCTGTTCCAAACGCCCCCGAACCCAGCACAGCAATACTCATGCCTTGGCCCCCTTTTTGCCGCTGCCCAGCAAGGCAGGGCTGGATTGATCCAAGGGCCATCGCGGGCGGGCGGTCAAACTAAGATCGTCGCACACACCTGCCCGAAATCGCTCCATCCCGGCATAAGCAATCATGGCGGCGTTGTCAGTGCAAAGATGCAGGGGTGGAGCGATAAAACGGGCACTATGCTCTAGGCAAACGGTCTCTAACGCAGCGCGAATCGCGCAGTTCGCTGCAACACCCCCTGCCACAGCGACAACGGGATCCGCCGGGCCTTCTTTCAGATACAGGGCCAAGGCACGTCGTGTCTTTTCGGCCAATGTGTCGACAACAGCATCTTGAAAACCCCGACACAGGTCGGCGCGGTCTTGCCGGGTCAACCCGCCTTTTTCTCCAACGATCTGATCGCGCATCCGCATCAGGGCAGTCTTGAGGCCGGAAAAGGACAGGTTGCAATCCGGGTGATCAAGCAGGGGGCGGGGAAAGCGGAAACGCTTGGGATCTCCCGTTTTAGCCTGGGCCTCGACCGAAGGCCCACCGGGTTGCGGCAGTCCCAGCA
>NZ_JBXWSF010000017.1:0-63560 GCF_059613285.1 Ruegeria sp. BHSB058
GCTTGGTTCCGGGTTTCTGTCTCATCTCCACTCCTTGATGGTTACGATGAGCCAGAAACCCTCCCTTATCAAATCAACCTAAACTGTCCCATTGGCGCTGACGTCAAACACACTGCTGAGATGGCAGCCTGATGGCTGCGAGACAACATTTTGCGCATCGCATCAAATAACTTGGCAATACCCCATCGACGATATCACGAGAGCCCACAAAACCTAACCCCGACCGATGTCTACTTCGGGCGCGACCAGACCCTCGCTTAGCTCAGGCCGCCATCTGTCCCAAAATCCCTGGCGACGGACAGTTTTGTCCAATCCATGCCGGCTCGTAACTCACTATTTTCGGCATACTTATTCCATAAATCCTGTTTTGTAGTCGAGAGTATTTGGCGGATATTTGTTAGTAAACTTAGAAGTACTGGAGATAACTTGTGCAAAGCCATGCTCGTGTGGTTGTTATTGGAGGAGGTGTCGGTGGACTGTCGGCGCTTTACCACCTTTGTCTGGAAGGTTGGACCGATACTGTCTTGCTGGAACGAAACGAGTTGACCAGCGGCACAACGTGGCATTCGGCGGCGCAATGTCCCAGCGTGGCGTTCAACCAGCTGCTGCTGCTCCTGCGAGACTACACAATCAAGCTTTATAAGGAACTGGCTGACGATCCGGCATATCCAATCAACTATCACCATGGAACAGGTGGTATGCGCCTCCTGACCAACCCAACTCATGTGGATGAAGTGCTTCACATCATGTCGGTGGCCAAGGGGCTGGGTATTGAATTTGATCTGCTGGATGCGGCTGAAGCAAAGCGGCGCAATCCTTTGCTGAACACTGATGGTGTCCTTGCTGCGATGTGGGATGAACGCGACGGCGACATCGACCCGGCGCAGCTGTGTCAAGCCATGGCGGCCCGGTCGCGAAAGGCGGGCGCAATGATTCACCGCAACGCCCCCGTAACTGCCTTGAAACAAAAGCCTAACGGTGAATGGTTAGTGACAACAGGCAAGGGCACGATCACCGCCGAGCATATCGTGGTTGCTGCGGGTTATCGCGCCAATGAGGTCGGTGCATTGATGGGGATCGCGTATCCAGTCATTGCGATGGAGCACATGTACTTCGTCACCGAAGACATCCCTGAACTGGTTGAGCGCGAGACGCGCGTCCCTATGGTGCGCTGTCCGCGTGACACTTTTTATATGCGACAAGAAAAGAATGGCCTTCTTGTCGGAATCTATGAACATGACTGTAAGACATTCGGGATGGACGGAATTGATCCTGATTTCGTCAATGCGCTTTGCCCGGATGATCTGGATCGTCTCTTGCCGAAGATGGAGCCGATTTTTGACCGCCTTCCGTGTTTGAAAGATGTTGGCATAAAGTCGGTGGTGAACGGGCCAATCACCTATGCCTCGGATGCAGGGCCACTGGTCGGAAAGCAACCAGGCCTCCGAAATTGCTGGTCGATGAACGGACTGCGCGTGGGCATTGGCGAAGGCGGTGGCTATGGCAAAATGCTCGCACAGATGATGGTGCACGGGGAAACGGAATGGGATACTTGGCAACTCGACCCGCGCCGTCTCACTAGTTTTGCCAACACTGAGTTTACTGCGCTGAAATCCATCGAGGATTACCAGCACGAATTCCGCTGGCATCTGCCGCACGAGCATCGCCCGGCCGGTCGCCCGGCCAAGGCGTCACCACTTTATCCGGTGCTGAAGGCCAAAGGTGCGGAATTTGGTGTCGTAAATGGCTGGGAGCGGGCAGAGTTCTATAAACAGGACCCAGCTTTCAAAACTTCATACGGTTATTCTTTTCAGAACTGGCACGATATTGTGGGGCGTGAAATCGAGGCGCTATGTACCAACGTCGGACTGGCAGAGCTTTCAGGTTTCAACCACTACCGCATCACTGGAGCCGGCGCGCTGGATTGGTTGAGTAGTCTGACCTGCTCCAGGGTTTCAGAAAAGATCGGAAAGGCCAGTTTGTGTTACTTCCTGACATCAAAGGGCAATATCGCAGGCGAGGCCACGATTGTACCTTTGTCAGATGGGAGCGTGTTTTATGGTTCTGCTGCCGCGGCTGAGTATCACGATATGGATTGGTTGACCGAACGTTTGCCCAAAGCATCAGATATTTGTATCGAGAGTCGCACCAACACGCACACAATGATTGTGATTGCTGGCCCAAAAGCCCGTGATTTGTTGGCTGTAGCGTCGCCGCGCACAAAATGGGGTCAAGCCGATTTTCCGTGGTTAAGCGCGCAGCGTGTCTTTATCGGATATATCGAGGCTTTGGCCATCGCGATCAGCTATTCGGGAGAGCAAGCGTTCGAATTGCATATCCCCAACACGCAACTCTACCCCGCGTATGATATTCTGACCAGAGTCGGTGCAGCATTCGGCCTGTCGCATTTCGGTATGTTTGCAATTGACTCGATGCGACTGGAAAAAGGTCATGGCCATTGGAAGGGTGACTTTATCACCGAATTCAATCCGATTGAGGCGGCGCTGCATCGTTTTGTCGACTTGTCCAAGGATTTCCCCGGAAAGTCCGGGCTTCTTGAGCAGATGAGTATCGGAAATCGCAAAGTACGGGTCATGCTTGAAATCCACGATGACAACGGACCAGCACAACCGGGTGAAGGCGTATTTGTGAATGGCGCGCCAATCGGGTCGATTACTTCATCCGCGTGGGGCTACCGCACTGGCAGAAACCTCGCCATGGCCTACGTTGACCCGGCATATGCAGGCGTGCTTACGGAAGTGGAAGTGTTGCTTTCGGGTGAAGTCACCAAGGCAATCGTAGGTCCGCTTTGCCAGTTTGATCCCGAAAACGCGCGGCCAAAAGGGAACAGTCAAATTGTCAATTTGCACTATTGACGGGGTACCGTAGACTAAATGCCCATTCCGAATTTGTGTGCCAACACGCGGCATCACCACATGTCGGACTGCGTCCCTCTGCAAGCGCAATCGATTCTTACCTGCCTCGCCGGGGAACGCTCCTCCAGATCGGCAGCGCTGAAAAGAAAACTGTTCGCCGCGTCCATACCGCGCGTCATCATCGCCACTGTAACCGTGTCGAAAGGGAATTATGTTCTCAACACAACGTCGACACGGGACTATTTCAGTGGCCATTCACTTGCTGACTTGCCGGACGTTGATCGCCAAAGCCCCGTAGTAAATCCTCGTCGGCCTTCGTACAAAGATTGCGACACACCCCAATCAGTTGATCTCGGTCAAAGTTTGGCACATGCTGGCAGAGTAAGAGACGATTGCAGAGCCAATCTGGCGCGAGCCGAAGACAATGACCAGCCACGCGACGAGACGCAATTTTCTGCGCGGAAGTATGAACTCCGCGCCTGTTCCGCGCCCTTTTGGCGCTGGGGCCGATATGGCGTTTTTGGAGGCGTGTACGCGCTGCGGCAATTGCGCGGCGGTTTGTCCACAAGCGATTATCACAGCAGGTGAAAACGGGTTTCCCGTTGTTGACGTCAGCCGCAGGTCCTGCACGTTTTGCGGCGAGTGCGTCGATGCCTGCAAACCGGGTGCACTTAAACCGGATATGGAGTGGCCATGGCGGGTCGCGATATCCGACACCTGCTTGTCGCTGAACCGCGTGAATTGCCGTATATGCCAGGATCATTGCGAACTATCCGCGATCCGGTTCCAGCTACGTGTCGGCGGCAGCGCCGAGCCGCTGATCGACGATGCGTCCTGTACAGGATGCGGCGCTTGCGTCTCGGCGTGCCCGGCTGACGCAATTTCGCTTGTCCATTCTCAAACCGGCCAGGAGAACCGCCAATGACAAACATCTGCGGCTGCCTTGTGCATACCATGCCAGCCATGACCCGAAGCGTCATTGAAGCAATCGATGCGACTGAAGGGGGCGAGGTGCATGCGCATGAAGACGGACGTGTGGTGGTCACCATCGAGGATACCGAAACCCAACGGGCCTCGGATCAGATCATGGCCCTGCACCAAATTCCCGGCGTGTTGAATGTCACGCTGACTTATCACCATTTTGAAGAGCTTGAATCTGACAGCGCTTCACAGACCCAACACTGAACACTGGGAGACCATATCGATGACCGCTTCCGCATCCCGCCGTGCGTTTTTGAAAACAAGTGCTGCCCTTGCCACCGCTTCGGCGGCTGGCATTACCCTGCCGGAAAAGGCAGCGGCGCAACTTCCGAGCCCGGATATCCGCTGGGACAAGGCCGCTTGCCGTTTTTGTGGGACAGGTTGTTCCGTTCTGGTTGGCGTCAAAGATGGCCGCGTGGTCGCAACTCAAGGAGATCCCGAAGCACCGGTGAACCGCGGCCTCAACTGTATCAAGGGTTATTTCCTGTCCAAGATCATGTATGGGCAGGACCGCTTGACCACGCCGCTTTTGCGCAAATCTAACGGTGTGTTCGACAAGGAAGGCGAGTTTGAGCCTGTGAGCTGGGACGAAGCTTTCGACATTATGGCCGAGAAGTGGAAAGAGGCACTAGCCAAGAAAGGGCCGACCAGTGTCGGCATGTTCGGTTCCGGACAGTGGACGGTTTGGGAAGGATATGCCGCCGCCAAGTTCATGAAAGCCGGCCTGCGTTCGAACAACATTGACCCGAACGCGCGTCACTGCATGGCATCCGCAGTGGCAGGTTTCATGCGTACATTTGGCATTGACGAGCCGATGGGCTGTTATGACGATCTTGAGCACGCCGATACCTTCGTGCTTTGGGGATCGAACATGGCCGAGATGCACCCGATCCTGTGGTCGCGTTTGACCGACACCCGCCTTACCAAACCGGGCTGTCAGGTTCACGTCTTGTCGACATTCGAACACCGGTCGTTCGAGCTGGCCGACAACGGCATGATTTTTGCACCGCAAACCGACCTGGCGATCCTGAACTATATCGCCAACTACATCATCCAGAACGGCGCGGTGAACGAAGAATTCGTCAAGAACCACGTCAACATTACCAAAACAGCAACCGATATCGGTTATGGCCTGCGCCCAACACATGAACTGGAACAGGCCGCGGCGAACCCGTCACATGAAGGCAAGCACGGTGCGCTTACGCCAATCAGTTTCGAGGAATATGCCGAAGCCGTCAGCGAATACACCGTGGAAAGAGTTTCGGAATTGTCGGGAGTCCCAGCAGGAAAGCTGGAGCAATTGGCGCAACAATACGCTGATCCGAACCGCAAGGTGATGAGCTTGTGGACCATGGGCTTCAACCAGCACACTCGCGGGTCGTGGGTGAACTCCCTGATGTACAACGTGCACCTTCTGGTCGGAAAAATCTCCGAGCCAGGCAACTCCCCCTTCTCGTTGACCGGTCAACCTTCGGCTTGTGGCACAGCGCGTGAAGTCGGAACCTTTGCCCACCGCCTGCCCGCGGACATGGTGGTCATGAACGAAAAGCACCGCGACATCGCTGAGGCCAAGTGGGGCCTGCCCAAAGGCACTATTCCGGAAAAGCCGGGCTATCACGCCGTGTTGCAGCATCGCATGCTCAAGGACGGGGAACTGAACGCCTATTGGGTACAATGCACAAACAACATGCAGGCCGCCCCCAACATGCTGGAAGAAGGGCTGCCGGGCTACCGTAACCCGGACAACTTCATAGTCGTTTCCGATCCTTATCCGACCGTCACAGCGCTTGCCGCCGACCTGATCCTGCCGACTGCGATGTGGGTGGAAAAGGAAGGCGCCTATGGCAACGCTGAGCGCCGGACCCAGTTCTGGCGCCAGCAGGTGGATGCACCGGGTGAGGCACGTTCGGACGTCTGGCAGGTCATGGAATTCTCAAAACGCTTCAAGGTCGAAGAAGTGTGGCCGGAAGAGTTGGTGACGGCGAAGCCCGAGTATCGCGGCAAGACCTTGTATGAAATCCTGTACGAGAATGGCAAGGTCAACAAATATCCGCTGACAGAAACCGCCGAAGGTTTCAACAACGACGAGTCCAAGCATTTTGGTTTCTACGTGCAGAAAGGTCTGTTCGAAGAATACGCCGATTTCGGCCGCGGCAAGGCGCATGACCTCGCTGATTTTGACACATACCACCAGGCTCGCGGTCTGCGCTGGCCTGTGGTGGATGGAAAGGAAACACTCTATCGCTTCCGCGAGGGGTATGACCCCTATGTCGAAAAGGGCAAGGGCGTTCAATTCTACGGCAAGCCGGACGGCAAGGCGAACATCATCTTCGCGCCTTACGAGCCTGCAGCGGAAATGCCGGATGAAGAATTCGACCTATGGCTCGTGACCGGTCGCGTGCTGGAGCATTGGCACTCCGGTTCGATGACCCGCCGGGTGCCGGAACTGCACCGGTCGTTCCCATCGGCGGTGGTGTATATGCACCCTGACGATGCCAAGGATCGCGGCTTGCGGCGTGGGCAGGAGATCACCATCTCGTCCCGCCGTGGCGATATGCAAAGCCGGGTCGAAACCCGTGGTCGCAACAAGCCGCCGCGCGGGGTCGTGTTCGTTCCGTGGTTCGACGAAGGCCAGTTGATCAACAAGTTGACGCTGGACGCCACTTGCCCGATCTCGAAGGAGACCGATTTCAAAAAATGTGCCTGCAAGGTGGAGCGCGCATAAGCGCTCCGTCTAACGACCGAAAGCAAGGGACAGGGTCATGCCCGCCAATTCCAACCGTCAACTCAGGTCTGTGGACCGGCGCCGCTTTTTGCAGGATGCTGCCCGTGCGACTGCGGGTTGCGCGGTGTGTGGGCTTGGCCTGACCTATCTGGCTACGGACGCCGGCGCGCTTCCGGCACAGGCGCTGCGCCCGCCCGGCGCTTTGGCAGAGAAAGACTTCCTGGCCGCGTGTATCCGTTGTGGTTTATGTGTCCGGGACTGTCCCTATGACACGCTGAAACTAGCCGAACTTGGCGTCGACGGGGCCGCGACAGGTACTCCATTTTTTATTGCCCGCGATGTGCCCTGCGAGATGTGTGAAGACATTCCCTGTGTTGCCGCCTGCCCGACAGGTGCGCTCGACAAGGAACTCGCCGATATTGACGACGCGGATATGGGCCTTGCTGTTCTGATCGACACAGAACGGTGCCTGAATGCGTTGGGTCTGCGCTGTGATGTTTGCTATCGCGTCTGTCCCGTGATCGATAAGGCGATCACGCTGGAGGTTCGACACAACGAGCGATCCGGGCATCACGCCATTTTCATGCCGGTTGTCCACTCGGACGCGTGCACGGGCTGCGGAAAATGCGAAAAAGCCTGTGTGCTACCGGAAGAAGCGGCGATCAAGGTATTGCCGCGTCGGTTGGCAACCGCTGAATCTGCCGAACACTACAGACTGGGTTGGGAAGAACAAAATCCGCTGGTCGATGACCTGATCGACCTACCGGACCGCCTGCCGGGGCCAGGCACCGACAACCTTGTGGCGCCGGGCGGCTATCTGTCCGAACCGATCCCAGACCCCAGCATGGAAGGCGGGTTCAAACCCAGTTTTTCAATTCCGGGCGCCGAGGGGGCAGGGCAATGAGCGAAAGAACTCAAAGCCCCGTTGGCCACGAGGCCATAGCCGAAAAAGGCTGGTTGAACGCGCACAAATACCTTCTATTGCGGCGAACGGCACAGTTTTTCTTCCTGTATATCTTTTTGATGGGGCCATGGTTCGGCATCTGGTGGGTAAAGGGAAACCTCGCAAGTTCGCTGACCTTTGATGTGTTGCCGCTAACCGACCCGTTCGTGACCGTCCAGTCGATGCTCGCATTTCACTGGCCCGAGGCAACTGCACTGGTCGGCGCGCTAGTTGTCGGCACCGTTTATGCACTGATCGGTGGCCGCGTCTATTGCAGTTGGGTGTGCCCGATCAATCCTGTGACCGACGCCGCGCATTGGTTGCATGATCGCCTTGGGCTTCAAAAGGGCTGGCAGCCCAAGCGAAGCACGAAATACTATGTGCTCGCCATGGTGCTTGCGGTGTCGCTCGCCACCGGCACGATTGCATGGGAATTGGTAAATCCAGTCTCGATGCTGCATCGCGGTCTTATCTTTGGCATAGGATTTGCCTGGGCATTCGTCATTGCGGTTTTTGTCTTTGACCTGATCGTGTCCCGCCGCGGATGGTGTGGTCACCTTTGTCCCGTCGGTGCATTTTATGGGCTGCTGGGAGCGCAATCATTGTTGCGGGTATCAGCACTAAACCGTGCCGCATGCGACGATTGCATGGACTGTTTTGCCGTGTGTCCTGAAATGCAGGTTATCACGCCCGCTCTGAGAGGAGATGAAGATTCGACCCCTCTGATCCTCAGCCCGGATTGCACGAATTGCGGTCGCTGCATCGATGTCTGCGCGCCCGACGTCTTTCAATTCACCCATCGCTTCGACCCCAGGCCAAGCCCGGCCCGTCCAAAGCGGCGCAACCAGAAACACAACCCATCCGAGGCCGGTCGCGCGGCCTAAGCAAGAAACGGAGAAACTCAATGAAAACCTTAGCACTTACAAGCGCCCTCGCGGTCGCAGCCCTCGTTGGAAGTCTCGGATATGCTCTGGCACAGTCGGTCGACACATTGCGCGGCGCCGATGTCAACGAACCGGTTCCACTTGATCAGGTCCATCGCAATGTCGAAGGGCGCATTCAGCGCAACTATCGCCAGCAACCGCCGTTGATCCCGCACTCGGTTGAGCAATACCAGATCGACCTACGCACCAACCAATGTCTAGCCTGTCATGACTGGACCAAGGCTGGCGAACGAAACGCCCCAACCTTGTCGATGACCCATTATCTGGACCGCGAGGGCAACGAGTTGGATCGGATTGCAGGCACACGCTACTTCTGCAACCAGTGTCATGTGCCGCAAGCAGATGCTCCGGCGTTGGTTGACAATGTCTTTCAGCCGTCCTCAGACAACTAATCCAACGCAAGATTGAAAGGAGCACTGAAATGGCAGACTCCCCTGAAAAACGCGGTTGGATCCGCCGTCTATGGAACGGGTTCTGGACACCGGCCGTCATGTTCAGCTCGGGCTTTCTGATCCTTGCCGGCTTTTTGGCAGGTATCTTGTTCTGGGGCGGCTTTCACTGGACGCTGGAACTGACCAATACCGAGGAATTCTGTACGTCGTGTCACACGATGGAAACCAACCTGGGCGAATATCGCGAGACGGTCCACTACAACAACCACTCCGGTGTGCGCGCAATTTGCTCGGACTGCCATGTGCCGGACGAGTGGAGCCACAAGATCAAGGCTAAAGTCATGGCGGTCAAAGACGTCTATCACGAATTGGCCGGAACGATAAGCACGCCCGAAAAATACGAAGATCACCGTTTGAGCATGGCGTCTGCCGTGTGGAAGAAGATGAAGGCGTCGGACAGCCGGGAATGCCGGAACTGCCATGACTTCGACTATATGGATTTCACCATCCAGGAAACCCGCGCCGCCTCGGAACACCAACGCGCAATCGACAACAGCATGACTTGCATCGACTGCCACCAAGGCATCGCTCACAATCTTCCGCCCGGCTATCTTGAGGAGTACCAGAAGGTTACTGAAGTTTTGAACTCGGAAACTGGCGGATTGATCCATCAACAAGCTTCGGCGGAAAGCGACCAGATCAAGTCATATCTGGACACGCGGACAGACTGAGAAGGGGCGAGACATGTTAGAAATTTTGGGAGACATCGGTAGCAATATCCTCAGCTTGCCGGGCGTTCTGGGCCTGGCGCTGGGGATGATGACCCGACAACTTTGGTTAGGTGCTGTCATGGGTGGCGTTGTTGGTATTGCCGAGACGCTGGTTTTTGCAGGTTTCCAGTTTTCTCGTGTTGATACCGTCGATCTGGGGATCGCAATTGTCGTCGGTATTTGCGCCGGGAGCCTGGGCACAGTCATTCGCTTGAAAGGAGCTACCGCCTGATCGGATGGTATTGCCAAGTTATTGACCTAAGCATGTAAGGTATTGGCGAAGGCAGGTTCAGGCTGTCATTTCCGCAGTGCAATCGTTCCAGAGGTTGAAGGCGTCGGAACGAGCGTGGCGGTATGAGTTTGCGTTGAGTTGATATCGGCGGGGACGGAAGATCAGGTTGATTTGGTCATGCGCGGACAGAAATCTCTGAGCCTGCAGGTGAGACTTGAACTTGCCGAATAGCTTCTCTCTTTTGCGGGTTGGTCAGTGCGAGACTTCGATCGCGTTGTTGAGACCTTTGTGGGTACGATGGTCAGCGTCCGGCGCCAGTGTTTTCATCGGTTTGATATAGCTGCATAGTTTATCCATTGTCCGGCAGTGCATTGCGAATGCAATGTCACGAGAGGGGGGATGACGACTCTGGGTTCGCCGAATTTGGCAACCAGCCCTCTGAAGAAGCGCTTTGCAGCTTTGGCATTTCGGCGAGTTTGCACGAGAATGTCGAGCACGTCGCCATTGGCGGCGATCGCATGCCACAACCAGTGCTTCTTGCCACGGATCATGATCACGACTTCGTCCATGTGCCACTTGTCATTCGGCTGTGGACGATCCCGCTTGATGCAATCTGCAAAGTGTAGACCAAAGCGATTGACCCACAGCCGAACTGCTTCCCGGCTGACGATAACGCCCCGCGCAGCCAACAGACCCTCGACGTCAGCTGTGCTCAACGCAAAGCGATGGTAAGCCCAAGCCGCATAAGCAATGATCTCACGATGAAAACGAAAGCCTCTAAGGCATGGCATGATCGGTGGGATGTTCATTAGCGCGACATAGCTGGATCACTCAGCCTGTACAACTTGGCAATACCCTTAGTTTACATCAGTTCACTGAACCCCTAACCGGGAACGACAATTGTCTTCTCGGGGTCCCAGCTCAGCCAGACCTGAGCCTCCTCCTTGAGTTCGGGAATATCCTGATCGCGGGCGATTATTTTGAATACCTGCCCTCCGCATCGCGCAATGCAGGTTGCCATCGCCCCGGCAAAGATCCGACGTTCCAGAATTGCCGGTATCTTTGACAGGTTGTCCCCTTGTGGTTCGTCCACCAGAATGCTCATGTTTTCGGGACGAACGGCCAAAGTGGCATTTGCTGCAGTTCCGGGCGGCAATTTGATGTCCGCTCCTTCCACTCTAAAAATCCCCTTACCATCTTTCGAAAGAAAATTCGCCTCTCCCAAGAACTCAGCGGTGAACACATCCGTTGGATTGCTGTAAACCTCGCGCGGAGCGCCGGCCTGGATCATCTCTCCCTGCCGAAGGATGCCGATCTTGTCGGATAGGGTCAGCGCCTCTTCCTGATCATGGGTCACGAATATGGTGGTGATGCCGATTTCGCGCTGAATACGCTTCAGTTCGATCTGCATGTCGATGCGCAGCGACTTGTCCAGCGCCGATAAGGGTTCGTCGAGCAGTAGAACCTTGGGGTTTGTCACTATGGCACGGGCCAGTGCGACCCGCTGGCGCTGGCCACCGGACAGCTGATGCGGTTTGCGGTCTCCGTGCTGGCCCAGCTGAACCAAATCCAGCGCTTCGCCAACGCGCCGGCGTTCCTCGATCGCACCGACTTTGCGCACACGCAGCCCGAACCCGACATTGTCTGCGACGGTCATATTGGGAAACAGGGCATAATTCTGGAACATCATGCCGATATCGCGTTTTTCAACCGGAATATGTTCGACCGATGTATCGCCGATACGGATCGATCCGGCGTCAGTGAAGATGAAACCGGCAATGGCGCGCAGCAGCGTGGTCTTGCCGCTGCCCGATGGCCCGAGCAGTGCAAAAAAGCCGCCATTAGGGAAATCCATCGTTACATCGTTCAGCGCTTTGAGCGGTCCGAATGACTTGGTGACATTCTGGACAGAAACCTCGGCCATCAGCGTTCTCCTCCGAAGTTTGAGAACCGCGCGGCAAACAGCATCACGGCCATGGAAACAACAATAATGATTGTGGAAATCGCGTTGATCTCTGGTGTGAATCCCTTGCGGATCGACGTGTAGATCAGCACCGGTAGCGTGCTGTCACCCGGTTCTGACAGGAAATACGAGACGACAAACTGGTCAAAACTGACGGCAAAAGCGAACAACGCGCCTGCGATCACGCCGGAAGAAATCCATGGTAAAGTCACGCGGCGCGTCACCGTCCAGGCGTCGGCGCCCATCGACCGCGCAGCTTCCTCCAGCGTGGCATCAAATGTGGCCAATCGAGCACTGACGACAACAATGACGTAGGGCAGGGCAAGCGCTACATGGCCGATAATGACGGAAGGGGTGCCGCGTCCGAGACCAACGCCAAAAAAGAAGATCAGCATCGCCGTTCCGGTGATCAGCCACGGAATGGCGATGGGTGGAAACAGCATGACCTGCAAGAACCGCTTGCCCCGGAAGTCGAACCGGAACAGGGCAACAGATGCAGCGGTGCCCAGAATTGTCGCGACAACCGTGGTCACAAGCGCGATCAGCACTGACCGAGCTGCGGCATCGATAATCTGACCATTGCCAGACAAATCCTCGTACCACCTGAGCGAGAACTCGAACGGTAGTTGATAATAAGGTGAGGCATTGAAGGACATGATCGCCATGACGATGATTGGCGCATAGAGGAAAAACAGGATCAGCCCCAGCCAGACCTTCCCCAAAACTGTCAGAAATCGGCCACTCATGTTTGTGCCCTTTTCAGAACCGGGCTTGCCAAGGCAAGGATCAACAGCACCACGGCAAGCAGGATGAAGGAAAGAGCGGCCCCAAGCGGCCAGTTGAACACAGCCACGAATTGATCTTCAATCACCGTACCGAAATAGGTGCCAACCCGACCGCCCAGAATGCGGGGTTCCATGAACGAGCCAACCACCGGAACAAAGATCAGCACCGCTCCGGCCATCAACCCGGGAAGAGACAGTGGCAGAATGATGCGCCAAAGGATGGTCAGTTTGCCCGCGCCCATGGATCGGGCAGCGTCAATCAGAGTGTCGTCAATGGCCTGAAGCGCCAGATACGAAGTCAGAATAACATAGGGCAGATAGGAATGAACCAGCCCGATCACGATGGCCGGGGTCGAAAACATCAAGTTTACATCCACTTCGAAGGGAAGAACAGCATTCAGGCCCAGATCCAGCACACCGTTGCCGCGTAACACAATGGCCCAGGAAAAGATGCGCACGAGCGAGTTGGACCAGAACGGCAGAATGACCAGCAGAAACAGCGCCTCGCGCGACCGGCCCTTGATCGCCTTGGCTAAGACATAGGCGCAGGGAAACCCGACCAGCACAGAAATCGCGGTCACCGTCAGACCAAGCCTAAGCGACTTCCATAACAGCGTGGCATAAGTCGAAGTTTGAAAAAAGGCCTGGTAGTTTTCCGTCGTATGGAACCACTCTCCATCACCAAACGGTACATCGGATAGGAAACTGAAATAGAGCATGGCTGACAGTGGCAAGAAGATAGCCACCGTCAGCCAAAGATATGCAGGGGAGAGCAGGCTGAAGATCTTCAGTCGTTCCTGTTTGGCAAGAACATCGGACATCCAGAAACACTCCCCTGAGAGTTGGCAGTTTATTGGGCGGCCTTTAGACCTTGCCACAGTTCAAGGTATTTCTCGCGAGTCTCATCCGAGACCGGGCGCTGGAACTGAACGCGGGCAACAACTTCGGGGTCTCCGAGAACCTGTTTGTTGAAGGCGTCATCGGGCAGAGCCGCAGCCGCTTTGGCATTGGCCGATGCAGGAGCACCATCAACGGCCCATTTCACGTAGAACTCTGGGTCGATCATCCAGTTGATAAAGGCATGCGCTGCCTCTTTCTTGTTGGACGAGTTGGGAACAGACAGTCCGTCCAGCCAGCCGATTGCCCCTTCTTTTGGCACGATGAACTGCACCGGCAGACCGGCAGCCATCGATCGGCTGGCCGATCCGGACCAGAAAGTCGCCACATCCAAATCACCGGCGGCCATGAACTGGTTCCAGTCGTTCTCGGATCCCCAATAGGTTTTTATCTGTGGCATCAACTCGGCAAGCTTGGCCTCGACGGCATCCAAATCGGCAATGTTGTTGATGTCCTGACCAGTGGCAATAGCGGCGAATTGCACCGCCTCCAGCGCATCGTCGCGGATCGAGACTTTGCCCTCATGCGCCTTGTCCCAGAATACTTCGATCGAGTCCGGCAACTCATCAAACTCGCCGGTATTGACAGCAAAGGATGTCAGACCCCAGGTCCATGGAACTCCATGCAGTGCCCCACCGGCATTCAGGTCCTGGTTGCCGCTCAGGTTTTCAGGTACGTCCGCAAGATTTTCGACCAGTGCAACATCGACAGGCCCGATCAGACCTTCTTCTTGCGCCTGCGGTGTAAATGCCGCGTTGATCAGCACGACATCATAAGCGCCGGGGTTGGTGCGCAGCTTGGTCAGCATTTCCTGTTCCGAGTTGAAATACTCGTGCACAACAGTGTGACCGCTGGCATCGGTGAATGCCTCGACCGCCCAATCCAGATCGGTGCCATAGCCCTGCCAGTTCAGAACCCGAATTTCATCGGCGATGGCGGCACTACCAACAAAGACGGCGGTTGTAGCCAATAAGATATGTTTGTTCATTTTGACCTCCCAGTCATTCGCAATTGAGAATTCTCTCGATCAACAGGCCTCTTTTTTATTCAGCGCCTCGGCAACCACCACACTGCTGGGTGTTGTTGCCGGGCCTTTTTGTGTCGCTGAAATAGCCGCCGCCACATTCGCATATCTGGCGGCTTGTGAGGGCGTGTCGCCAAGAGACAAGCGGGCGATGAAGCTGCCTATATGGGCGTCTCCAGCACCATTTGTGTCGACAACCCGGACGCGGTAGGGCAGGACATGTTCCACGGTGTCACCGGTGGCGATAAGGCACCCTTCGGATCCGTTTCGCACCACGCAACCGCCGTCTGCCGGGCGTGATTTCGCAATGGAAAGGGCGGCTTCGGTCGGATCACCCAAGCCGGTCAGAATCGCGGCCTCGCGGGCATTTGTGCTGACCCAATACGCCCGGTCCAAAGCCGCGTCGCGAATTTCGCGTGGGATCGACGCCACGACCGGGGACGGATCAAACACCAGGTTTGGAATAATGGCTTCCGTCAGAAGCCAATGATGCAGGGCCGCACGCGAACCCGCATAATGAAGGGCGTAGCCCGATAGCAACGTCCACCCGTACTCGGCAAATCCAATCTGTTCCAGGTCCTCGGTGGTCACGTGCCCCTCGGCCCCATCGCTTGCGACAAAGGTGCGTTCGCCCTCACTGTCGATCAGGACGCTGCAACAGCCTTGATCCCTCGTCAGATCCTGGCTGCGCAAGAACGGAATGCCTTCGGCGTTCAGCCCTTCGCGGACTAACTGCGCAAAAGGTCCCGAACCGATGGTTCCGCCATAACACACCATCATGCCCGTGCGCTTTGCGGCAACCATGGCATTGAAGCCACCGCCGGGTTTGATCGAAAAGCCGCGTACGATCGCCTCTTCGCCCGCGGCAGGGACATGATCGATCTCGTAGAGAAGATCGGCGACAACACCTGACATTTGCAATAGCCGGTTTGTCATTGGACCATCTCCGCATTTTCGAACGCCGAGCCATCGCAATTGGCACGCAGCGACAACAAATCTCGCGCAATTTGTTCCAGCGGCAACTCGTTTGCCGCAAATACCGTTTCGATGGCGAATTGCGTGATCCTGCTTTGCCCGACACAGGCACCTGCCATTGCCCCGGCAATCGCACCGATCGTATCGGTGTCATCTCCGATATTCGCGGCAATTTTCGCAGTTTCCCATGGGTCACAATTTGCCAGCAAAACCACACCGAATGCTGCCGCCACAGATTCGTGTGAGGCAACGGACGTTCCAATACGCTCGGCGAAGGCCTCGGACGAAAGTCCATCCTTTGCTGCTTCCAGTGCCAAAGCGATCTTTTCGGCCATGGCGTTTTCACCAACTGCATATCCGCGCCTTTGACCCGCTTCGGCGGCGCGTAACGCCGGCGCTATGGCCCGGTCAAATGACATCCCGTCGATGCCGCAACTGATGACTGTTGCAACGGCCGCAGCGGCGGCAATTGCTTCGCCAGTGTTATGGGTCATTCGGCAGGCAAGTTCGACACGATCCAGAAAGGTGGCTTCAGGTGCAATACGTGTTGCAATACCGACTGGTGCAATGCGCATCGACGCGCCATTGGTGGTCCCATTGCGCCCGGTCTCGTCAGCAGAGGCGCCTGAAATGATTGCGTCGAGTGCAGCCTTGGACGACGGCCCCAGCAAATCGCGCAACCCTCGTTTGCGAACATCGGCTTCCCATGCGAGGAGGTCGTTGGCCCAACGGTGTTCGTCTAGTTGACCACCATCCTCAATCAGTCTGAGTGCCAGCAACAACGCCTGTTCGGTGTCGTCTGTAACCTGCGCTGCTTTGAGCCCGTGCGAGACCGGGTGATCCGGGAACGGAGCAATAAAAGTTGAGATCACACCGTAGTGACGAAGAATATCCGCACGGCTCAGTGTCTGAGACGGCATGCCCATCGCGTCACCAATCGCCATCCCGGCCAAAGCCCCACAAGCGCGATCGTACTGAATGTCAGAGCTTACCGGCATTGTTGTCAACTAGAACTCCATGTGCAGACCGAACATCACTGGGTCCAATATGCTTTCGACAAATTCAATGATCGACCCGTCTGCGGCTCGTGTCAGTCGGCGTAAGTGCAGCATTGGCTCACCTGGATTACGCCCCATGACTCGGGCATCCATATCGGAAAGTGCGGGCAATACTCCGGCCCATTCGTCCCCGCCCGCAACCACTAGTCCTTTGGATCTAAGCAATTCAGTCAACGACCCGTTCTTAAGCCCGGTATCCAAAACATGCGAGAAACTGTCCCGCCATGGAATCCGGCTGCGCTCCAGCGACACGCCCTGTCTTGTATGGACCTGGTACCTCAATCGGTCGACGACCAGAAAATCCGAACCCGCTTCGACGGGCGCATCGGGGATGTCCATGGATCCACGGTCCAGCACCAGAACGCGAGTTTCCAGGTGAATATCTCCCGAC
Source organism: Ruegeria sp. BHSB058 (assembly GCF_059613285.1). Taxonomy (NCBI): domain Bacteria; kingdom Pseudomonadati; phylum Pseudomonadota; class Alphaproteobacteria; order Rhodobacterales; family Roseobacteraceae; genus Ruegeria; species Ruegeria sp. BHSB058. The sequence continues at coordinate 16,957 of NZ_JBXWSF010000017.1, forward strand.
GCAAGAGCAACGCTCCACCCGGAACGATCATCAATTGTCTTGCCGCCGAAGGTAACGAAGGACCCGATACCGCTCTTGGTGGTGATCAGGCCTTTATTGCTGAGAATTTCCAGGCTCTTGCGAATCGTATTCCGACTGACCGAAAATCTCTTCACAAGTGCGCTTTCGCTGGCCAGCGGATCACCCCGACTGAGCGCACCAGATCTGATATCCGTTTCCAGACGATGGGCAATCTTGACCGACTTGGATGCGCCGATCAGAGATATCCCTGTGTCATCATGTTCAAACCTGTTCATACCTGTACTCTAGCGTGGCTCTTTTGTGCTAGTCAACAAAAAGTCGTGCAGTCCTCTGACTGGCGTTGTTGCGTAACTCGCGTTTGAGGTGTGAAGACCCGTACCCCGCCGACGTCATGCCACGCGTTTGATCTCGGCGATTCTGAGGGCGTTGAAGCGGTTCATGAGGGCGATGAGGATGCGGATTTCTGCGGTCTGGCGGTTTGGGTCTCTTGCCGCGATGCGCTCGCCGAAGGCCTTCAGGCGGCGCATCCTCGCCTCGATCCTGCTGCGGACATGGTATCCGGTCCAGCGCTTCCAGAATGCCCGCCCGTAATGTAGCGTTGCGCGCAGGTTTTTTGTTTCTGGCAATTGCCGCAGGACAGTCTTCCTTAAGCAAGCGCCCGTTCTTGCGGATCGGAAAGATTCGAACAGCGTCGCGCTCGATGATGGCGTTGTGGCATCGGCGTGTGTCGCAGGCGCCATCAGCAGTCACTGTGCCGATCGGCTCATTCGGAGGGATCAGGCTGAGCAGATCAGGTAGTACTGGGTTGTCGCCGTCGCGGCTAGAGTTCACATGCTGAAACGGCGATGTCTGAGTTACTCCTAGATGATTGGACAATTTCTGGGGCTGACGTGACCTCCTCACCCACCTAGAGTTTGTTTCGGATCGATCCCGACCTCGCGGCACATGCGCCAAGCGTAAGAGTTCTTGAGTGGCGCGTGTTTGCGCCACCAGGGTTTGGTGCCATTTGTGTAAAGATGAACGGAAACGGTATCTTCCGTGAACCACCCTTCGACTCTACCATGCGGATCGTAGAAGATATCGTTCAGTTGAAACGGCACAGGATACAACACATCTGGCGTCATTGCCCGATCAAAGTCGCCGGTTTGTTTTGCGTAATGCGTAAATGCCTGTGGACCAAATGCCGTGCGTTCGGTTTTGTAAATGCGAACAGCCAAGGGATCTTGACCCTTTTGCCGGTCCATCTTCTTGCGCTGGCTCTGTCCCCACCAAGCAGGATAATCTGGCAAGTTCTCGTAATAGTCCAAAAGTTGGTCGATCAACTCGCACTCTTGCGGCAATCCGACAACCCCGCAGTTCAGCGCACCGCGCATCCCATGACCGGCAAAGATCCACTCCCATTCGTCCGGAAAAGGTTTGTGGCAGTAAGCGTCGCAGTCGATCCAGATGGCGCCTGTCTTTTTGATCATCTTGTAGCGGAAGACGTTCGAAAGAAATGACGCGGACGTCGCTTCGACCACCGACATATCGATATCCATAATCTCGGAAGCGGACCTGATCTCGACACCTTCGGGTGCATTGACTACGTCTTCGGTGCAATACAGAGTCACCGGATGGCCGTGACGCAAGTGTGATTTCAGGCATAACTGATTGAGATAGTGAAGGCTCTCTCCGATCCACAGAGAGGCAACGGGGCGGCGAGTTTCGGACAAGTCTGCTTCCTCGATAGAATTTGCCGGTATTTTATGTGTGTTGTCCTTTATTTGGCTTGAGGATGCAAAGGCGAATTGCATCTCAGCAGTCAAATCGTGTCCAACAATGGTAGTCTGTTCTTTCTGCACGTATATCGGGACCTGACGACCGACCACAGGCAACACAGGACGAAACATGCCCGCCCAACACGGCATTCTTGAAAAGCTGCGAAAACGCAAAAGCCCCAACGGCACCATCATGGCAGTATCTATGATGAAAGACGAAGCGCCGTATTTGTTGGAGTGGTATGCGCATCACCTGGCAGTCGGGTTCACTGATATTCTCGTCTATACCAATGATTGCTCTGACGGAACGGTGGAAATGCTTCAGCGTCTGGAGGAGCTTGGTCTGGGCTATCACCGGCACAACGTCATTCCTGATGGTGTCAAGCCGCAGCCATCTGCGCTGAAACATGCGCAGGCCGAGCCCTTGGTTCAGGCCGCAGATTGGTTGCTGGTTTTCGATGCTGATGAGTTCTTGTGCATCAACCATCCATCCGGAAATCTTGACGGATTGATTTCCGACGCCGTGGAAAAAGGAGCGAATGGCATTGTGATCACCTGGCGAATATTCGGCTCAGGTGGTGTGGTTGATTGGTCGCGCAAGCCGGTGACAGAACAATACCTGCGTGCGGCACCGCCCCTTTGGAATAAGGGTTGGGGGGTCAAAACCTTGTTCAAGTTCGATCCAGAGTATTGGAAACTTGGTATTCATCGACCTTCGATCAAGAACAAGCATCTTGAAACTGGTTTCCCAGAGTCGGTGAAGTGGCTGAACGGTTCTGGTCTTTCGATGGAAGACTATTTCAAATTTCGAGGTTGGCGCTCCATCCGACGCACGCTCGGCTATGAATGGGCACAAATGAACCACTACGCGGTCAAGTCTGTGGATGCATATGCCGTTCGAAAATTTCGAGGCAACGTCAACAACAAAAAAGACAAGTACAATTCCGACTATTGGGCCTTACAGGATCGCAATGAAGTCGAGGATCGCTCCATTCTGCGCCATGCACCTCTCGGGCGGGAGATCATGCAGGCTCTCCTCATGGATCCCGTGCTTCGAGCGTTGCACGAGGCGGCGTTGGATCGAATTGAGACGCGGCTCGATGCGTATAAACAGACGCCCGAATACCAAGGCCTGAAAAACGAATTGATTGAGGCGGGTAAGACACCGATTGCCAAGGTGGTGGCCAAACCGCCGCAGCCTCGCGACCCGGCCAAGATAGCGGCGATGATGAGCCGCGTGGAAAGAACGGCGACTGAAAAATTTGAAAAACCCAGAGAAGCAAATACAGATTTCCAAACGGTCGCATCGCCCTACGTGGGACAAGATGCGCGTCTTTCCACAGCTGCATCAACTCAGTGGTTTTTGAACCATGACATCGAATTGCCAGCCGATCCGGGGCTATTCTCATCCGAGGCTCTCAACTCCATTGTTGCGGGCAGGTTCGATCGGCGGAACGCCAGAAATATCGGGGGTTACCTCGATGGTTGCGCGCGGCTCCTCGAAATCGGGAGCGGTGTGGGTTTTGTTCCCCTAAAAGCCAGTCGTGATCTTCCGAAACTGGTTATAATGGCGCAGGACTGCCGGTCAGGCCTTGTCAGGGCGGCCAGAGAAATCGCGCGGCGCAACGGGTTGGAGAATTCGTCGCGCCTCAAATTCAGCGATGGGTTTTTGTCCTTTGAGGCTGACCGGCAAGGGCAGGCTTCGGGCCTTGCCGCATATCTTACAGATTTCAGGCCTGATGTTCTTCGCCTCGCGGCACCCGACCAGTTGCCGTCCGAACTTTTGCGTACGGCATCGCTAAGCTGTGTGGGCCGCGTGATCATTCCATATGCAGGTGAGCAAGCACGTGACCTATCACGACAAGAATACGGCCCTGTCTTGGCCGATCTTGGGCTAACGGAATCGATGGACAGGGCCGAAAGCGGTTCGCTACAATTCGACAGGGAACCTCAGATATAGCGGCGTCTCGATTGCGGTCCCATGGCCGAAATTGTGTTCAGTGATAATGTGTGATCCATGTTCTGCATCCTGTGCCGCAACATTTGCCGGGTCAGGCGGGAAAGGTCGTTCGCGTACTCGGGTTTGCCGGCCACATTCTCAAATTCGCCTTTTCCGCAGTGGTCAAACAAAATTGGCGGCAGGTCGGCGGCGAATTCCACAAGCGTGAATCTATTGTCTCGCAAGATACCAAGGCAGGAATTCGATGGATTGGTCCCCAGCGCTTTTTCCCATTCTGTCGGCTTTGAAGGTTGGGAAAAATCCAGTTCGCTGAACGTGTAGGTACGCCAGTCATCTGGCACATCGCCGTTCATCAGCGGAATTAGAGAGCGCCCATCCATCGAATTGGGAATGTCGCAACCGATCCAATCGAGAATGGTCGGCGTTATGTCGATGGTCTCGGTTGGTGCGGAAACAACCTTGCCAGCTCGGGCTTTGTTTCCCGGCATTCGGATGATGAGTGGTGTCTGATACGCAGCGTCATAAACAGTCATCTTTCCCCATGAATGGTGATCACCCAACATTTCGCCGTGGTCCGCCGTTACGACCAGAAGTGTGTTATCATACTGACCGCTATCCTTGAGATGCTGAATTGCCCGGCCGATATGGTGATCGACCTCGGTTGCCAGACCAAGATAGATCGACCTCAGCGTCTGGATATTTTCGTCCGTTGCTTCCAGCCCGGGGAACCCTTCGACAAATGTCTCGATAGAACTGGTTTTTATGAGCGGAGCAAAGAACGGGTGAACCGCGCATTCCTGTTCGACAGATGTCAACCTTTTAGGCAAAGGCAAAGACTGCGGATTGTACATACGGTTGTAGGGGCAGGGAGCGACTAGTGGTGGGTGAGGACGGATATAAGTTAGATGGGCGAACCAGCTTTTGCCGTGATGCGCTGTGATTTTGCCAAGGAAAGAATTCGTCAGGAACGCAGTATCACTATCTTCAGCTGAGTAGAGAGCGGGGTCATTCAGGCGTGGTTTGCCGCCATCTGGCGCAATCGGCTTGTATACATCCCAGTATTTTTCGAATTCGTACCCCTGCTGGATCAAATGCGATTGCCATGGATACGACATTTCAAGCCGCATCTCGGTCATCTCGTGAAAACCAGTCATTGGGTATTCATAGGTCTTCATCGCCGGGTCGTTGGGGTGGTGGACACGTGGATCTGAAGAGGTGTCGGTATACCCGAAAAGCATTGGCAGCAGTCCTGCCTTGCGCATCTCAGTTGCCAGATTGGGTATGTCATGGCGCAATGGCGTGCCGTTTCGCACTGATCGGTGGTTCATCGCGTATTGACCGGTCAGGATGGATGCGCGCGATGGCCCACAGGGGTTGGTGACCGAGAAATGTCGATCGAAACTCACCGCGTCCTGCATGAGCGCGCGAAGGTTCGGGAGATCGACGTGCTGGGCCAACTCTCCGCTCAAACAATCCGCTCGCAGTTGGTCAATGATGATGAACAGAACGTTACGCGTGGCGGACATCAGGCTTCTCCGAGGAAATAGCGAAATCAAGTGATAGGTAGGTCAGCGAAATGCGTCCAGATCAAAACGGACTAACAACGTCCGAACCTGGGGGCTCGAACCATTCGTTTATGCCGCATCCGCGGCGTCAGTAGTAATGGAAAAAGGGCGCGACGGTTGACCGCCGCGCCTTTTGGATCACGGGCTTGGAACTGTCATTTCATATCGAAGCGGTCCGCATCCATCACTTTGGTCCAGGCTGAGATGAAATCGGTCACAAGCCGGGCCTGACCATCGTCCTGCCCATAGATTTCGGCAATTGCCCGAAGTTGCGAGTTGGAACCGAAAACCAGATCGACCCGAGTCCCGGTCCACCTGACGGTCCCGGTTGCCCGGTCGCGACCCTCGAAAATGTTCGATGAACCCGACGCCGGTGTCCATTCGGTTCCCATGTCCAACAAATTGACGAAAAAGTCGTTGGTCAACTTGCCGGGACGCTCGGTCAGCATACCATGGGTCGCCCCGCCCTGGTTCGCGCCAAGCACCCGCAAGCCACCGATCAAAGCTGTCATCTCGGGCGCGGAGAGACCCAGCAACTGAGCCTTGTCGATCAACAACTCTTCGGGCGAGATCGAGTATTCGGCTTTCTGGTAGTTGCGGAAGCCATCGGCAATTGGCTCCAGAACAGCCATGCCTTCGGGGTCAGTCTGATCTTGCGTTGCATCGCCCCGGCCCAGTGTGACCGTAACGGTTGCATCGTGCCCCGCGTCTTTTGCTGCCTTTTCGATTGCAGCAGAACCGCCCAGTACAATCAGGTCCGCCATCGAGACGGGCCGCGGAAATTCATTGCGGATGCCCTCCAACACTTGCAACACACGCCCAAGCTGTTCCGGATCGTTGGCTTCCCAGCGGTTCATCGGTTCCAGCCGTATGCGTGCACCGTTGGCGCCGCCGCGGTGGTCTGAACCGCGATACGTCGAAGCCGAAGCCCAGGCGGTTTTGACCAGGTCGGACACGGACAGGCTGGATTCGAGGATTTTTGCCTTGAGCGAAACAACATCGGCATCAGACAGTTTGGTTTCCGATGGCGGGATCGGATCTTGCCAGATCAGATCTTCAGCAGGAACTTCTTCGCCCAAATAGCGCGATTTTGGCCCCATGTCGCGGTGAGTAAGCTTGAACCACGCGCGTGCGAACGCTTCGGCAAACTCTTCCGGGTTGGCGTGGAAGCGGCGCGAGATTGGGCCGTAGATCGGATCCATACGCATCGCCATGTCGGCCGTAGTCATCATGGTTTTGACTTTTTTCGACGGATCATGTGCCTGCGGGGCCATATCTTCGTCGGTCACGCCAACCGGTTCCCAAATCCATGCTCCTGCCGGTGATTTGGTCAGGTTCCAGTCATAGCCAAACAACAGATCGAAATAGCCGTTGTCCCACTTCGTCGGATTTGCCGTCCAGGCACCTTCGATGCCACTGGTAGTGGTGTCATCCCCTTTGCCGGTCCCATATGCATTGATCCAGCCCAGACCCATGGTTTCGATCGGCGCGCCTTCAGGCTCGGGGCCAACGAGCGCCGGATCTCCTGCACCATGGGCTTTCCCGAATGTATGGCCACCAGCCACCAGAGCCACGGTTTCTTCGTCATCCATCCCCATTCGACCGAATGTTTCGCGGATGTCGCGGCCGGAGGCCAGAATATTGGGCTCGCCATCGGGTCCTTCCGGATTCACATAGATCAGGCCCATCTGCACGGCAGCCAGCGGATTTTCCAGCTCCCGATCTCCGGAATAGCGCTTTTCACCCAGCCATTCGGATTCAGTGCCCCAATAGACGTCTTCTTCGGGTTCCCAGACATCCGGCCTGCCGCCGCCAAAGCCGAATGTTTTGCCGCCCATCGATTCAATGGCGCAGTTTCCGGCCAAGATCATCAGGTCTGCCCAAGAGATTTTGTTGCCGTACTTCCGCTTGATCGGCCACAGCAGCCGTCGCGCCTTATCGAGGTTTCCGTTGTCAGGCCAACTGTTCAGAGGAGCAAACCGTTGTTGACCTGTGCCGCCGCCGCCGCGTCCGTCGCCAGTGCGATAGGTCCCGGCACTGTGCCAGGCCATCCGAATGAAAAGCCCGCCATAGTGACCATAGTCCGCTGGCCACCAATCCTGACTGTCAGTCATGAGGTCGTAAAGGTCTTGTTTGAGTGCTTTGAAATCCAACGAGTTGAACTCTTCAGCATAGCTGAATGCCTCTCCCATCGGATCGGAACGGGAGGAATTCTGGTGCAGGATTTTCAGGTTCAGCTGGTTTGGCCACCAGTCACGGTTCGAGCGCGTGCCAAGCGCGGTACTGCCATGTATGACTGGACATTTGCCTATGTCATTTCCGTCCATAATTCTCTCCATCGAATATGTGTTGGTTTTTCGGCCCATGTTGGGCCGCGCGTTTCATAGAAAAGGCTAGCAGACGAATACCATCAACATAAGTTGCATTTATCAATCGTTGCGATAATAAAAAGTTATGATGGATCATTGGAGAGTAATGAACGTCCAGAATTGGGTATTGGGTGGATATCTGCTCGCGACATGGCGACCTTGACGGTTCGCATTCAGGATACCAAAAAAGTTGGTGTTTCGGGTTCGTCATGCGGCCAATTCAAAAGACTAGCGGTAAGTGTGAATATGGGAAAAGCAATAATCTGCTGTGCTCTGAACGGTGTGCTGACTGATCCTCTGCAGCACAACGTACCGGTCACTCCGCAAGAAATGGCAGAAGAAGCTCGCAGAGCCTACGAGGCCGGAGCCGCCATTGTTCACATCCACTTACGGCAACAGGGTGAAGGCAAAGGTCATCTTCCAAGCTGGGACATTGATCTTTCGCGAGAGATTCAGGCAGCTATCAGAGATTCCTGCCCAAGCATCATCATCAATCATACCACTGGAGTTGTGGGTTGCGACTATCGGGGGGTCTTGGACGTCATCAAGGCGACCAAACCGGAAATTGCCGCCTGCAATGCAGGGTCGCTGAACTATCTGAAGGCCCGAAAAGATGGGTCTTGGGCTTGGCCACCAATGCTGTTCGACAATCCGGTCCAGAAAGTTCAGGATTTTCTGACTGCGATCCAAGCTGCCGAAGCGATCCCGGAGTTCGAGTGCTTTGATACCGGAATTGTTCGTAGCGTGGGAATGTACCGCCAGGCCGGAATGTTTTCGGGCACTGCTCACCTGAACTTTGTTATGGGTGTCGCGTCGGGACAACCTGCACGGGTAGATCTTCTGCCGATCCTTGCAGATTTGGCTCCTAACAATTCCAGATGGCAAGTAACCGCGATCGGTCGCTCCGAAATCTGGCCTTTGCACCGTAAAGCCGCAGAGCTTGGCGGGCATTTACGCACCGGTCTCGAAGACACGTTTTATTTGCCTTCCGGAGACAAGGCCGCATCAAACGGAGCACTAATCGAAGAACTCGCACGTTTGGCCCGAGAGGCCGGTCGCGAAATAGCGTCGACGCAAGAGGCGCGAAAACTTATTGGTATCAAGGCAGTTTAATCAATTTGGCGACGTGGCAATAAAGAAGTACACCCACTCTCCCTTGAAGTCCGAATTCTCCGCCCGAAGAGCGGAAACTCGCTCCTTCAGCCATTCCAGATAGTCTTCGGCGGGTTCGCCTAAAGGTCGAATGCCATCATAAAGTGGTTCGGACGTGGCGAAGGCCGCCGCGATCTCCTGTCCGAACGGTGGTCCTATGGTGATAAACAATCCTGGATCCCCGAGTTTTTCCGCCCCGATCTTCAGGTCCGATTTCGCCGGAGATTTGACCAAATCAACGTTTTCGTTTGGGCTGAGATGAATGACCATTCCATCAGCATCAAAATAATCGACATAAACATAGGCGTCGTAATCCGGCGCAGTTAGATCCAGAACCAGTTGCTGGCCTTCGGAATAGTTGAATTCTCGGGCGTGGGCATCTGGGCCAACAATCAGCGGATTGGTTATCTGATCCGTTGACTGAGGCAGGCCGACATCACCTATGCCTGACAAGGCCCCGCATTGCGGACGTGGCAGGATCAACAAGTTGTCGGTTACAGAAATGCTTTGACCCATCTGGGCTTGCAAGGCAGCTATTATCGGTGCTTGCATATTGTATTCCGGCACATGGCCGACAACTTCCAATGTGTTGTTTTCAGGGTGAAATTGCACCTGTATCCGCGAACAGGGCACTTGGGACAGAACGCCCGAGATTCCGTCACGCAACTCGGTCGAGGCGCTTCCGGCGTTGCTTGGGTCGACAAAACTTTGGAACGCCGCGATTGATACAGGGTCAACGGTTGCGTCTCCACTACCTGAAAATGCCAGTGCGGCAACCATAACCGTTTCCGGAAGCGGTGCGGTAGAAAGCGTGGTTGTTTGTGGTTTTTCGATTTTCGCCGATACCGGCAGAGGCTGATCGAGTGAAATCGCGTTGCTGGACGGTGGCCGGGTTTGAACCATATCGCCGATGTCGGAAGCATCCCCAGCAACAAGCGTCGTTGCTTTGGGAACAGCCGCCGATATTTGTGTTGCGTCGATGATCTCCGACTGCCCTACAGTAGGCCGGACACTGGCTTGAGTGGCCTTTTGGCCACGTTTCGGCACAGGCTGTAATGCCTCAAAATCGGGGGCAAGGCTTTTTCCCCGGGTTTGCGGAATGGTGCCTTGGCCGATGCGCCGACCGGTAGTATTCGATGTTGCTGCTGTTTGCCTTTCAGGGACGGCCTCGGCTGCGTCAGACCGCTCAACCTGGTAGGTTGACAGATGCATCTTGGTCTCCGGCATCGATTGTTCGTAAACCACTTTCGGTTCAAACGACCATAACAGAATTCCCCCGCATACGGCGTGCAGGGCGACTGACCCCACCAATCCGAGACCCCAGATAGCAGGCTCGCCGATCATGGAGTGACCGGCGGTGGCGTGACCACCAAAACCTGATCACGCACTCCAAGCTGTTCCAGTCTGGTGATCAGGGGCAGAACATTTCGTAGTTCGACGTCCTTATGTGCATTGATGCGCACGAGAGTATCCGGTGTTTCTCGAATTTCCTTTTTCAAAAAAGCAAAGATTTGTTCGGCATCAGAGGCCACCCCGTCCAGAGCCAACGATCCCGTTGTGCTTACAGATATCGTCGTCCCGCCCGCTGGCATGTCCGCGCCGGTTCGGGCTTCGGGAGGTGATACGTCGAATGGCGCGGTTGCATCCATCCGCCCGATGAGCATGAAAAACACCAACAAAAAGAACACCACGTCTATCAATGCGATGATCGTTTCCGGCTGAGGGCGCGGGGCAGGGCGGGTGATCCTCATGATCGGGTCTCCAGCCGGATTATCCTTACCTTGGTAGCGCCTGCGCTTGTTAGGGTGTCCATCAGCGAAACCAGAGCTTGCATATTGGCGCCTCCGGTCGGAAGAACAATGACGCTCAAACGGGGATTTTGCGCCGTCCGCGTTCGTATTATTCCGCCCAATTCTGTAAACTCAAGTTCACGACCACGGATCACTGGAACCCCGTCCGCGCCTAGTCGGATCAACAAGGTGCCCCCCTGTTCTGCGGTGGGTGGCGATGCCTCTTCACTCTGGTCCGTCCGCGAAAGCGCGGGGATCATGTCGAGGTTCAGATATGTCGACGTAACCATGAAGAAGACCAACAAGATCAACATCACATCGATCATCGGAACCAGAGAAATCAGCGCCTTCTGGTGCAGTGGACGTTTCAGGATCACCTCGGCTGCCATCGTTGCCTATCCTCAGTCATCGCCGCGTTCTTCGATAACCATCAATCGACCAACCGAGTTCTCGATAGCCTGCGCACCACGTTCTGCGCGCGCGTTTAACAGCGTCGCGCCTACAGCAGCGGGAATGGCGACCAATAGGCCTGCGGCAGTCGTCAGCAACGCTTGCCAGATACCACCGGCCAAGACCGCTGCGTTTGCCGATCCCTGCGCCAGTTCGAGTTCCTGGAAAGACTGGATCATGCCGGTGACCGTCCCCAATAGCCCCAACAAGGGACTGATCATCGCGATGAGTTCAAGCGCACGAATCATGCTGTTCATGGAAGCGAACTCCTCGTTCCCCCGCCGGGTCAGTTCTGCCAACAATGCGGGTCCTTTGAATCCTTCGGCCAAGGCTTGCATGGCATAAGCGCAGACGCGATCAGCGGGTGCCTTGCCAGCAGAGACCTGGAGTTGCGCCTGAGACTTATCGCCTTTCGCCCAATGTGCCAAAGCAGCATCACGCATCGGGCCGCCAGAGGTAACGGGCCACAAGCGGATCGCCTTAACGACAATCAGGGCCAGCGAGAAAACCGACAGAACCGCCAAAAGCGCGATGATTGGCCCTCCGGGACCAAGATTTTCAAACCCATCCATGATCACTTCGCCAAGATTGCAGAGGTTTTGCTGTTCAGTTCCAGAATTGGGAAACAGTCTGTCGGTTCTGAATTTTGCGGTTTGCAAGCTGACAGATCGTGCAGCAAAACTTCGGAAATATTGCCGCAATCAATCTCGGGAATTTCGAAAAGTTTGAGGACTGTCCGTTGGATTGGTAGTGGGGCAGCGTCGACAGAAAGTAAGCGGTCGATGACCCCGCTGCCGTCGAGAATAGCCAAAGACATTTCAAATTGCTCATAGCTGTTGCCTGTGTGATTTCGAAACAGGAAAAAGGCGCGGCAACCACCAGTTTCGATGGCTTCGAATTTGTTCAATTCAACAGTTAGCTTCTCCTCCGCGGTGCTGACGCCAGGTATAGTGGCAAGAAAAACACCGAGTGCGGCCAGCGCCAGTTTTGAAATCTTCATGTTCACCTCCGCTTTACCTTGCTCACGTTATGTGTTTCAGGGCGTCGTTCACTTTCCGCAGTGTAGTTGTAACCGTCGATCTGATGCTGGTTTCGACAAACCCGTTGGAATCTATTGTCTTGAAAAACTCAGAGTTGACGACTTTCAGATGTTTTTGCGCGTGTGCTCTTGCGGTGACAGCCAGCCGACGGCGTTTGGCAGCTGAATCGGCCGTAGCTAACTCGCCCAAAACCGTTTCCAGGGTTGTATCCATCTGCGTTAGCGGCTGCAGCTTTCGTACGATTTGAGAAGCAGCATTTCGAAATCGGTATTCGTCCTTGGTCGCAGCATTGATTGCGACGATCAAGGCGTGCACGTCCTTTGCCGTTGCCTTGCGGGCAGCTATCCAGTCTTGTCGTGCCCTGTTCAGCGCATTCGGGCCTGGTTGTGCGACATCCGGAGAAGGGGCATCTATATCACGCGACATATCGGCGATACGCTGAGCCAGATTTACAATCGACTGGGAAACAAAGGTCATGTCGCCAGCTTTGATTTTTTCCGAAATTGTTTTGGCTTCGGTCGCGGCGAGTTGCTGTGCTTCGGGTCCAATGCGGGCGGCGCGCAAGACCAAGTCGCGCAAGTGCTTTGATGCTTTTTGTCTGGCTGGTCTGTCAGATGCTTGATCTGACTGTTCAGACGTCGAACGGGTGTCAGGCGTTGGCGCGGTCTCCTCGTGGTTTGGGGCAAGATGCTTTGCGCCGGCCTGGATTTCACCGACGTCGCTCTCTTCTTCGAGGATGGTTCCACTCGCGTCCGTCGCGGTGACTTTTGCGGAAACGCTGTTGTTTTTCAGGTATTTGCGAACTCTTTTGGCTAAATTGGGAAGCGGCATGTCGCACGCGAGTGTGATCATGTTTGCGTCAGCAGTCAGAACACCGAACGCAACTTTGGTAAAGCCGCCTTGCTTTTTAGCCTCTTTTCCCAGTGTCGATGGTGGCTTGCGCCGATCAATGAAAAGGCAATCATCGTTTTTGGAGTCGATGCAGAATGCGAACGCCAATGGTTGCTTTCGGGCAATACCCACCATCTGCCGCAATTCAGCTCCGGTAACCGGTTCTACTCCCATTGGAAACCGCCTCACGCGCAATATGAATTTGACTTTGAAGAGACAATAAGGCTGACTGTGGGTCAAGACAGGAGCTGGGAATATCGATCTTGAAACGTATTTGTTGATTTCGTATTGGCGTTTTCTTCGGCTGGTTGGGCCTTAGGGGGTGCCGCTATGTATGAGACAACATTGAAAAAATGAAAAAAGCCCTGAGGAATGAATGGATCTGGCAGCCTACCTAGAACCGCGCGATGCAAACCCGCCGAGTGGCGAAAATCTTGAATACGAGGCCATCTTCACGGATTTGGAACTGGCGGCCCAGCCAGGCGAAGAACGCCAGATGGGTACCGAGGTTGTAGCTGCGGAAGAACAGGATTGGACCGACGTCCGGACTAAAGCCCTTGAGGTTATGGAGCAAAGCCACGAGATCCGTGCGGCGGTCTTTCTGGTTGAAGCCGTACTGAACTCATCCGGTTTGCCCGACTTTGCGTCGTCTCTGGGATATATCCGCAGCCTACTTGAAGACTATTGGGATTCTTGTCATCCCGAATTGGACGAAGACGATGGTGACGCAACCATGCGGATCAATGCGGTGCAAGGTCTTGCGTCTTCAGATCGAGTAATCCGCGCCTTGCGGCGGTGCCCACTGACCGACAGCCGTATGTTCGGTCGCCTAACGCTGCGCCATGTTGATGTTGCTGATGGTACAATTAACGCACCCGCCGACATGGACAATGTACCGGACATGAATGCGGTGTTGGCCGCGTTCAAGGACACAGATGAAATTGTTCTGAATGCCAACTCCGAAGCGGTCAAAACGGCGCTGGAACATTTGCAAGCCATTGATGCGGTTTTCAACGAGCAAACACCGGGCGAAGGCCCTGATCTCGAACCGCTAATTAATTCCGTAAAGCAGGTACAGCGAGCGTTGTCACAGCATGGTGGTTCCGGGTCTGCTACGGCGTCGGAAACTGCGGATGAAGGACAGCCTGTGGAAATGCCTTCTGCGCCGACGGGTGGAGCACCGGCTGTTGGCGGCGGCGCAATTAATTCGGCCCGTGATGTTACCATGATGCTGGATCGGATCATGGATTACTATGCCCGGTGTGAGCCTTCGAGCCCGATCCCAGTTTTGCTGGAACGGGCCAAACGTCTCGTCAATGCCGATTTTTTGACAATAATCGAAGATATGGCGAAAGAAGGTTTGGATGAAGTTCGTCGGATCGGTGGGATCAAACCCAAAGACGATTACGACTCTTATTAACTGCCTGCACCGATCACCGCACGCGGTACAACAGAACTGAAAAAGGATTGAGGAGCAACAGATGGCCGACAGTTCGCAAAAATTCATAGCGCGAAACAGGGCGCCGAGAGTTCAAATTGAATACGATGTGGAACTTTACGGAGCCCAGAAGAAGGTTCAGTTGCCCTTTGTGATGGGCGTAATGAGCGACCTGGCAGGTAAGTCCGAAGTTGAGCAGCCTCCGGTTGCAGATCGGAAGTTTTTGGAAATCGATGTCGACAACTTTGATGACAGGATGAAGTCGATGGCGCCGCGCGCCGCGTTCACGGTTCCAAATACGTTGACCGGCGAAGGCAACATGGCTGTCGATATCACGTTCGAATCCATGGACGATTTCAGTCCGGCGGCTATTGCCCGCAAGGTAGAGCCACTGCGCGAGTTGCTTGAAGCCCGAACCCAGCTATCGAACCTGATGACGTATATGGACGGCAAGACGGGGGCTGAAGACTTGATCTCAAAAATCATTCAAGACCCGGCATTGCTGAAAACACTGGCAGCACAACCAAAGCCGGGCGGTGAAGCGAGCGAGGAGGAATAAAAATGGCCGAAGAAGAAGCCCAAGTCCAACAAGCTGAAGGTCAAACCGCATTCGGATCGTCCGAATTTGAAGCGTTGCTGCAAAAGGAATTCCGGCCCAAGTCCGATCAAGCGAAAACCGCCGTCGAGTCTGCTGTCAAGACACTGGCGGAACAGGCCTTGGCGAACACAGCGCTGATTTCGGATGACGCGTTGCGCTCTATCGAAAGCATTGTCGCGGAGATCGACAAAAAATTGACCGAACAGGTCAACCTGATCCTGCACCACGAAGACTTCCAGCAAATGGAAAGCGCGTGGCGCGGGCTGCATTATCTCGTCAACAACACCGAGACTGATGAGCAGTTGAAAATTCGGGTCATGAACATCTCCAAGAAGGACATGCACAAGACTCTGCGCAAGTTCAAAGGGACTGCGTGGGATCAATCTCCGATCTTCAAGAAGCTCTACGAAGAGGAATTCGGCCAATTTGGTGGCGAGCCATATGGCACGTTGGTGGCTGACTATCACTTTGACCACAGTCCGCAGGATATTGAATTGCTGGGCGAGATGGCCAAGGTCGCAGCGGCAGCACACGCGCCGTTGATCACCGGCGCCAAACCAACTCTGTTCCAGATGGACAGTTGGTCCGAACTTGCCAACCCGCGCGATCTGACCAAGATTTTTCAGACGCCGGAGTATGCTGCCTGGCGGTCTCTGCGCGAAAGCGAGGATTCCAAATACATCGGCCTTGCAATGCCACGATTCCTTGGTCGTTTGCCCTATGGGTCCAAGACTGAACCGGTCGAGGAGTTCGCCTTTGAGGAAGACACCGAAGGCGCAGACAGCAACAAGTACAGCTGGGTGAATGCGGCTTACGGTATGGCCGTGAATATCAACCGTTCATTCAAGCAATATGGCTGGTGTTCGCGTATTCGCGGCATCGAAAGTGGCGGGGCATTGGAAAATCTCCCGTCACACACCTTTGCGACCGACGACGGCGGCGTGGATCAGAAATGCCCCACCGAAATAGCCATCGGGGACCGGCGCGAGGCAGAACTTGCTAAAAACGGTATGATGCCACTTATTCATCGCAAGAACTCGGATCTGGCGGCCTTTATCGGTGCGCAATCCTTGCACAAGCCGGCGGAATACAACGATCCGGACGCGACCGCGAACGCGAATTTGGCGGCGCGTTTGCCTTACCTGTTCGCGACTTGCCGTTTTGCACACTACCTCAAATGCATGGTTCGGGACAAAGTCGGATCGTTCAAAAGCCGCAATGATATGCAGGACTGGCTGCAGGAATGGATCAACGAATATGTTGATACCAACTCTGAGATATCGTCCGAAGCCGAGAAAGCGCGTAAACCCTTGTCGGCGGCTGAAGTTGTTGTTGAAGAGGTCGAAGGAAACCCCGGTTACTATACGTCCAAGTTTTTCCTGAGACCGCACTATCAACTCGAAGGCCTGTCAGTTTCGTTGCGGCTGGTCTCGAAACTCCCGTCTGAAAAGGGCGCGTAGTAGACGCTGAACATGCCTTTCCGCAGCACGGCTCGGCCGTGCTGCTGTTAACTCTCCTCAGGAAGGATAAAAAATGGAAAACGTATTTATCAAAATTGACGGCATTCCCGGCGAAGCTCGTGAATTGAAACACAAGGATGGCAAATGGATTCCGGTAAAATCCATTGAATGGAGCGCTGAACGTACCCTCGACATGACCGATCTCGGCACCACCCAACGTGGTTATGCCAATGCCAATTTCGGCAAAGTCACTTTGACCACCGAACTAAGCGTCGCCTCAGCCAAGATCGCACAGTACACTGCAAGCGGCAAAGTGACATCCGAAGTTGTCATTCATATGTGTCGTGCGGGTGACGATGTTGCAAAAGGTATGGAACCCTATCTTATTTGGACTTTGCGTCACGCCATTATCGACAGCTATTCCGTGAGCGGCGGCGAAGAGCAGATTCCAGAGGAAAACTGGACATTGGCATATCGCGGAATCGCCTTTGACTACTACCCGTCTGATTTCGAGTCTGGCAAGATTTTGAAAGACAAGAAAGAAACCTTCAAATGGAACCTCGAAACCGGCGATTACAGCTGATCAGGCACGCAGAAGGGTTCGGGTGTCTTTGGGCAACCGAACCCGGATCGCGGTGAAATTTGGTTGTTGGAGTTGGTTTGATGACGCCGGAAGAATATCTGAAATCAGGTGATCTTGCTGGGACGCTGGCTGCGTTGCAGGACAAGGTTCGCGCCAATCCGGCGGATGCCAAACTGCGCGTATTTCTGTTTCAGCTGCTGTGCGTTCTGGGGGATTGGAAACGCGCGATCACCCAGTTGAAACTTAGCGCTGAAATGGACGAAGGCGCCACGATGATGGCAAAAACCTATCGTGAAGCGATAATCTGTGAGGTCTATCGCGAGAAGGTTTTCGCCGGTGAAAAAGACCCTCTGATATTTGGCGAACCCCAGGAATGGCTGGCCTTGCTGATAGAGGCACAGAAACTTTTGGCGCAAGGCGAGACCGATAAGGCTGCATCGCTGCGCGCGCTCGCCTTTGATGCTGCCCCGACAACCAAGGGTATGGTCGACGGAGACCATTTTGATTGGATTGCAGACGCGGACATGCGATTGGGGCCAGTCCTCGAAGCTATTGTTAACGGACGGTATTTCTGGCTACCTTTTGCGCAGATAAGACAAATAGACATCGAAGCACCGACTGATCTTCGTGATGCAGTCTGGACAGCAGCCGTTGTGACATTGGCAAATGGCGGCGAAGTAGCCGCACTGATTCCAACGCGCTATCCAGGGACACATCAGCGCGGCAACGATGCGTTGAAACTGGGTCGAGCCACGAAGTGGGAAGATGCCGGGGCAGATACGTTTGTCGGACTTGGCCAGAGACAGCTAACGACAAATAATTCCGACATCGCGCTTTTGGATATGCGCGCGCTCACGCTGGAGGCTGATGGCGAAGAAACGGTCGCCGATGGCTGACAAGACCCTTGCCGAGCGACTTCAACCATCGCTGTTGGATCGGCTGACCGACGATGAGCCGGGAAACCTGAAGGAAAGCCGTGACGCACGTGTGATTGACATCATTCGGCTCCGTGAAATTATCCAGCGCGATCTGTCTGTATTGCTGAACACTAGCGATCATTCGGATCTGATAGATCCCAAAACCTATCCCAACGCGTCAAAATCCGTGTTGAACTTTGGTGTCCGCGAAGCCACCGGCCGATTTTCGACGCTGGAGCAAGCCCGTGAAATAAAAAAGCACATCCAGTCGGCGATAGAGGTCTTTGAACCCAGGATTGCCAAGGGCACAGTTTCAGTGGAGTTGCGATCCGAAGCCCGGGCAGGAGAAATGTTCGTCGAATTCGACATCCGGGCAGTGATGTGGGCCCAACCAATGCCCTTGGAATTGTATCTACGCAGCAAGGTCGACGTGACCACAGGCGAGGTCGCCATCGAGCGGAGCTAGGAAATGGACACACGGCTTCTCAAACACTACGAGAACGAGTTGGCTTTCCTGCGCGAGATGGGCGCGGAATTTGCCGAGGCCTATCCAAAGATTGCAGCCAGACTGGGCATGGAAGGATTGGAGGTTCTCGATCCTTATGTCGAGCGGCTTTTGGAGGGCAGTGCGTTTCTTGCCGCTCGGGTTCAGTTGGCGCTGGACCTGCAGTTCCCGGTTTTCACCAGTAATCTTCTGGAAATTGTATATCCCCACTATTTGGCCCCGACTCCATCCATGATGGTGGCAGAGTTCGTACCAGATGTGGACAACGCGGCGCTGATGGAAGGTTTCACTTTGCCGCGCGGTTCGGCTATCCGCAGCCGATTGATGGAGGGCGAGCAGACGCCCTGCGAGTTTCGAACCGCATCCAAGTTGACCTTGTGGCCAATTGAAATCACAGAAGCGGAATATATAGACGGTCGTGGCGAACTCGTTGCAGCCGGTGTTACGCAAAACGCAAACGCCCGTGCAGCGATCCGATTAAGGTTCAAGCGGACGGATAACAAACCGATTTCCGAGTTGACGATGGATTCCCTGGTGCTGCACCTGAACAAGCAAAGCGGTCAGGCTTGGCGCCTTCATGAACTGTTGTGCACTCAGTGCGAGGGATTGACAGGCAGATCCACCAACCGCCGCGCCGACTGGACGTTGCGGTTGTCGGGCGGAGAGGTGGAACCCCGCGGATTTGAGCGGGACGAAGCGTTGCTCCCCACTCCTCGCCGCTCTTTCGACGGCTATCGTTTGTTGCAGGAATATTTTGCAATGCCTGAACGGTTTTTGTTTGTCGAACTCAAAGGACTGCAGCCCGCGCTGAAACAGTCGGAAAGCAGTGATGTCGACGTTTATGTCCTTCTTGGGGAAGGAATGAGTGACGTCGCGCCGGCCGTCAAACCCTCGGCGTTTACGTTGAATGCAGTACCCGCAATAAACTTGTTCCGCCGACGTTGCGACCGAATCCAAGTGACATCGAAGGACACCGAATTCCATGTTGTTCCTAGTCGAACTGCCGGTTTGGACTATGAAGTCATATCGATCGAAGCTGTACGAGGCATTCGCAGTGACGACCAGGGCGACCTTGATTTTCGGCCTTTCTATTCCGCTACTGATCTGACGGCGGCCGGTGACAGCCATAGCGCTTATTACACCATTACGCGCAGGATGCGCCAGAGGAACGAAAAAGAACGATTGCGTGGAGTAAGGACGACATATCTAGGGTCCGAAGTTTATCTGAGCCTCGTGGATCGCATGCAGGCGCCTTATTCCCCGGATCTCAATCAGTTGGCTATCGAAGCCATCTGTTCGAACCGGGATTTGCCTATGCTGCTGAGCAACGGTGACGGAGGCGTCTTTCAACTTCCTGAAGGAGGACCCATCAAGGCCATTCGAACACCGGTCACACCGACACGACCACATGCAACTTTGGCTCAGGGGGATGCCGCCTGGAAACTGATCAGTCACCTGAGCCTGAACTATCTGTCAATTGCTGGAGAGGGCGAAAGCGGCGTAGGCGCATTGCGTGAGTTGCTTGGAATTTATGCACCGCTTGGTGACCGCGTTATCGAAAAGCAACTGGAGGGCATCCTTTCCGTGGCCAGCCGACCGATTGTGCGCAGAATGAGCGACGAGGTTTTGTCGACGGCGGTTCGTGGGTTGGAGATCACCATCACGTTCGATGACGACTTCTTTGAAGGCACAAGCGTCTATGTTCTTGGCGCTGTGCTCGAGAGGTTTTTCCGAAAATACACAACGATAAACAGCTTCACCGAAACGGTGCTAAAGACGGAACGACGGGGAGAGATTGCCAGATGGAGACCGGCGACCGGCCTAGGCCGGATCATCTGAGCCGACTGGCTGCTGACCCTGAAAAACATCACGTTTTTCAGGCATTGCGGATCATAGAAGCTCACTACATGGAGGCGCCGCGCCTTGGTGAATCCCGCCGCCCAAGCGAGGACAAAGTACGTTTAGGGCAGGATGCAAGCCTGGCTTTTGCCCCAACCACTGTGACCCGCTTTACTCCAGGAAAGGACGAAACGCCTGCCCAGTTGGGCAACCTTTGGTTCGGGTTCTTTGGGCCCCATGGTCCTCTGCCTCTGCATCTGACCGAATTTGCTCGGGATCGGCTGCGAAATCATCGTGATCCGACTCTGACTGCATTTGCGGATATGCTGACACATCGGCTTATGAGTCTGGTGTACCGAGCTTGGACCAGTGGGCAGCCAGCCCCTAATTTTGACCGGGCCAAAGACCCGTTCGAGCAACGAGTTGCGGCACTTGCCGGCTTCAAGGGTGCCAGGATGCAAGATCGGGATGCAATGCCTGACCATGCGCGGCGGTACTTTGCGGGGCACCTTGCGTCAGGTACGAAAACGGTAGAGGGTCTGGTTTCTATCCTATCGGCCTTCTTTCATGTTCCCGTTTCCGTGCAGCAATTCGTTGGGTCGTGGCTTGAGTTGGAGCCGGATGACACGTGGCGCTTGGGTGCGGCTGCCGGGTTGGGGCAATCGACCAGTATCGGAAACCGCGTCTGGTCGAGAGCGTCCAAGTTTCGCATTAAATTGGGCCCTTTGTCCTACGAAGACTATCAGCGCTTGCTGCCTGGCGGGATCTCGCAAAAACGTCTTCAGGCCATTGTAAGGACCTATGTCGGAGACACGCTGGATTGGGATGTCAATCTGGTGTTGGCAGGGGATGAAATTCCACGTGCGTCACTACGCGGTTCGACCCGGCTTGGGCACACCAGCTGGTTGCGCACGCGCGACGAGACAGAAGAAGCAAAACCGGATGCCGAGGATCTGGTCCTCTATCCGAATTTCAAAGATGCATAATCATGCAGAACGGCATGGAGGGAACTCGAAATGACAGAAATTAGCCGAGTAGCGCTTTTCGGGAAACTGAACAAGCTGGGGTATCAGGCGATCGAGGGGGCTACCGTATTCTGCAAGATGCGGGGCAATCCTTATGTCGAAGTTCAGCATTGGTTGCATCAGATTTTGAATACTCAGGATAGTGATATCCATCGGATCATTCAGCACTACAATCTTGATCCGGGTAAAATTGCCTCTGAATTGACCAGGTCACTGGATACGTTGCCGCGTGGGGCATCATCGATTTCGGATCTCTCGGACCACTTGATGGACGCAATGGAACGCGGCTGGGTATGGGGATCACTACTCTATTCCGACAGCAAGGTTCGTACGGGCTATCTGTTTTTGGGGATGCTTAAGACGCCCGCTCTGCGCAATATTCTGAAGTCGATGTCGCCGGAAATGGGTAAGATTGGTCCAGACGATTTGGCTGACAACTTCAAGTCGGCGACGGATGGCTCCCCCGAGGTGGGATTGGGCGCGCAGGACGGCAGTCACGTCGGTGGCGGGGCGGAGCCCGGCGAGGCCAGTGGCGCGATGACACCCGGTGCGTTGGGTAAGGGCGAGGCGCTGGAACAGTTTTGCACCGACCTTACCGAGCAGGCCCGCAATGGAGAGATCGATCCGATCGTCGGCCGCGACGAGGAAATCCGACAGATTGTCGATGTGCTAATGCGGCGGCGTCAGAACAACCCGATCCTGACCGGTGAGGCCGGTGTGGGCAAAACCGCTGTGGTCGAGGGTTTTGCGCTGAGGATCGCGCGCGGCGATGTCCCGCCCGCACTCAAGGATGTGCGGTTGCTTGTTCTTGATGTCGGCTTGTTGCAGGCCGGGGCCAGCATGAAAGGCGAATTCGAAAACCGTTTGCGGCAAGTGATCGATGAAGTACAGGCCAGCCCCACACCCATCGTAATGTTCGTGGATGAAACGCACACACTGGTAGGAGCGGGAGGGGCCGCGGGAACGGGTGACGCTGCGAACCTGCTGAAACCGGCGCTGGCGCGGGGCACTTTGCGCACAATCGGCGCGACCACCTGGGCCGAGTACAAGAAATATATCGAAAAAGACCCGGCACTGACCCGTCGGTTTCAGGTTATTCATGTGGAAGAACCCGACATACCAAAGGCGGTGCTAATGATGCGAGGCATCACCTCGATGCTCGAAAAGCACCATCGCGTTCAGGTTCTGGACGAAGGGATAGAAGCGGCAGTGACCTTGTCCGCCCGCTACATCCCTGCGCGGCAATTGCCGGACAAGTCGGTGAGCTTGCTGGACACCGCCTGCGCACGGGTTGCCGTGTCTCAGCACGCTGTCCCGGCCGAGGTCGACGATAGCCAACGCCGGATCGAAGCGCTGACAACAGAATTGGAGATCATCGAACGGGACGAGACAGCCGGGTACGAGGTGGCTGACCGTCGTGCTGCTGTAAAGGTTGCCAAAGAAGCCGAACAGTCGCGCCTGGCAGAACTCACGAAACGCTGGGAGAGTGAAAAAAAGGTTGTCGAGGAAATCCTTGATCTGCGAGCCAAGTTGCGTGAGGGTGGTGCGCCCGTTGACGCTCCGATTGCTGAAGGGGAGGGCGTGGAAAGTCCCTTGAGCGAAGAAGACCGCACCAGGTTGCTGGCGGAACTGAAGGCGAAGAACAAGGAACTGGAAGAAGTACAAGGCGGCATTCCATTGATCCTGCCGATTGTGGATCATCAGGCTGTTGCAAGCGTCGTGGGTGATTGGACAGGTATTCCCGTCGGCCGGATGGTCAAGGACGAGATTGACACGATCCTGAACCTGGAAGAGCGGTTGGCGCAGCGGGTGATCGGCCAGGATCATGCGATGAAGATGATAGCCAAGCGTATCCAGACCAGTCGTGCCGGACTCGACAATCCCAACAAACCGATTGGTGTTTTTATGCTGGCCGGAACCAGTGGCGTTGGCAAAACCGAAACCGCGCTTGCGTTGGCCGAAGTTTTGTATGGTGGTGAACAGAATGTTATCACCATAAACATGAGCGAGTATCAGGAAGCGCATACCGTCAGTTCCCTGAAAGGCGCGCCTCCCGGTTATGTCGGTTATGGCGAAGGAGGAGTGCTCACCGAGGCCGTTCGGCGCAAACCCTATTCGGTTGTGCTGCTTGATGAGGTCGAAAAGGCGCATCCAGATGTGCATGAGATCTTTTTTCAGGTTTTCGACAAGGGTGTGATGGAGGATGGCGAAGGCCGCCTGATCGATTTCAAGAACACACTCATTCTCCTGACATCGAACGTCGGAACCGAAATGATCATGGATATGTGCGCCGATCCCGATCTGATGCCCGACCCGGAAGGCATGGCAAAGGCGCTGCGCGATCCAATGTTGAAAGTGTTCCCACCGGCGCTTCTGGGTCGTCTGGTGACGATCCCATACTATCCGCTGAGTCCGGACATGTTGGGCGAGATAACCAAGTTGCAACTGGGTCGGATCAAGAAACGGGTGCAGGAGGCACATGGTGTGCCCTTTGAATACACCGCTGCGGTCGTCGAAGAGATCGTCAACCGATGTCAGGAACTCGACAGCGGCGGACGAATGATTGATGCGATCGTGACCAACACCATGCTGCCCGACATTTCCATCGAATTCTTGCGACGGATGATGGAAGGAAAGGAAGTCGCCAGTGTTGTGATCGATCTCACTGACGGCGAGTTCACCTATCGGTTTGACTAAGTTGGAATGGCGCGCTCCGACGGAAAACGCGGGCGCAAGATTCCATTCGGATAAGATGGCTACAGGGAGATGAAATGAATGTCCAAATCAACTGTCACGACTGCGAAACTGCCGATAGTTGATCTGGTTCGGAACAAACCGAAGCTGAATCATATCGAAATCCCGGTGTACCGCGCCGATGTCGTGATTGAAATTACCCGAACCAACAAGATCAAAAAGCCCTCCGAAGTGCCCAGCACGTCGATGAACCGGTACAAGGACGTCGCCGAAGAGGTGATGCTGGAATACGAAAAGGTTATCAAGGAGGAAGCAGTCCGGCTGGACAAGAAAATCGACGGGTTGATGCAACAACCGTCGAAAACGAACCTTAAGCTAGCCGAAGAAATGATCCGCGAGACCAACTTAAGCATCAGGAATGCTTTGGCGGGCGCGGAACCCGCGGCGCAAAAGGCCGTCGCAGCGGAGGTCAAGAAGGACAAACATCTCAAGGGGCTGCTCAAGGAAACCCGGATCAAGACCACGGTGAAAACCACCTTGGGCGTGATCAAAATTTCGGGAGCGGTTGCCAAGCTGGTGGCGACGGCTGGGGCGGATGTGACTTCGTACAAGACCCTAATTGTCGAAGTGGCCAAACTGGGAGTGGAAATAAATCAGCAGCTCAAGAACGAGGCAAAACTTCGTAGAGATCTGCAACAGGGGCTGGCGACATTTCTCAAGCTGCGGGAATCTTCGGTTCAGCAGGCGCTGGAACGACAGGGCCTGCACGACGTCATGGCCAAGGACTTTTCGAATCCAATGAACGCTATCAAGGAAACCTTGTCGGGCGCACAAAAGGCAGGCGAGGAAATCACCAAGGGCAGGGACATTCAATCCATCGGAAGAAGTATTTTGGACTTTGCGGTAAAGAAGGTCAAAAGCCTGATCAGCGATGTTGAAAAGGCACGGGTCGCATATCGCAATCACACGGCCAAGACACTGGAGAAGTCAGAAAAGCTTGGTTCTGCTGCCGACAAGCTGATGAAAAAGATGAAAGAGCAGAAGACGCTCAAGGAAGGCGTTAAGATCGGTGCCAAATGCATGGAATTGAAGCGACAGGGTACTGCGATGAACAAGAAGCTGGCCGAGCGACAGGCGTTCCTTGACGAAATTCAGCAGATGATGATGGGCAATGGCCTGGAAATCGATGATCGTACTACGATTCAGAAAATCAAGGATCTGGAAAAACTGACGATCATGGAAGAAGGAAAAGGCATCTTTGACGCGATCAGGGATGTAAAAGATCTCGTCGACAATGTTGCTTCGGCAGTAGCCTGATGCGCTGGTGACCGGTAGCGCCTGAAACTTTGTCGCGATCACCGGAAGGAGACAGACATATGGAAAATCAGCTCCAATCCGAACTGACTCTTCGGGACCGCGCGCGCGAATTCATCGAGCGGCCGTCGGTCACCAACGCCATTCTGGCCGTGATTATTTTCAATGCGGTTACTTTGGGATTGAGTACGTCGCATGCAGTGATGAGCCAAATCGGTGACCTGCTGAAGGTCATCGACAGGATTGTCCTGACTATTTTTGTGATTGAGCTTCTGACTAAGTTCTATGCCTACGGCTTCCGGTTCTTCAACAACGCCTGGAACGTGTTTGATCTGGTCGTAGTCAGTCTGGGCCTGCTGCCCGATAGATCCGGCCTCTCCGCGCTGCGGGGGCTTCGGGTGATCCGGTCCCTTCGTTTGCTATCAGTAATTCCACAAATGCGCGCCGTGGTGCAGGCATTGCTGGATGCTTTGCCCGGTATGGGCGCTGTCATCGTCATGATTTCCA
Source organism: Ruegeria sp. BHSB058 (assembly GCF_059613285.1). Taxonomy (NCBI): domain Bacteria; kingdom Pseudomonadati; phylum Pseudomonadota; class Alphaproteobacteria; order Rhodobacterales; family Roseobacteraceae; genus Ruegeria; species Ruegeria sp. BHSB058. The sequence goes on from NZ_JBXWSF010000017.1 coordinate 42,832, forward strand.
TCGTTTTCTATGTCTTCGGGGTAATGGCAACGTTGATGTATGGTGGAGTTTTCGAAGAATGGTTCGGGACACTGGGCCGGTCTCTTTACTCGCTTTTCCAAATCATGACCCTGGAAAGCTGGTCCATGGGCATTGTCCGCCCGGTCATGGAGGAGTTCCCGTTTGCCTGGGCCTTTTTCGTCCCGTTCATCGTCATTACGGCTTTTTCCGTCTTAAATCTGTTCATCGGTCTTCTGGTAAACACAATGCAGTCTGCGGTGGAGGCGGAAGCCGAGGCCGAGTTTGAACAGATACGCGAACTCGTGCGCAGCGAAACAGACCTTGTGGATGAGCACGTCCTGGCAATGCACGAAGAGCTTCGTGCATTAAGGCGAGAAGTCGCAGAACTTAAAGGTCGCTCGGATGGCTGACAGTTCTCAGAAGTTCATTGCCCGTAATAGGGCGCCCAGGGTTCAGATCGAATATGACGTCGAACTGTATGGGTCCTCCAAGAAGGTCCAATTGCCGTTCGTCATGGGGGTTATGAGCGACCTGAGCGGGAAATCACGGATCGAGCCGCCATCGGTATCAGATCGGAATTTCCTGGAGATTGATGTCGACAATTTCGATGAACGGATGAAAGCGATGGCCCCCCGCGTCGCGTTTACGGTTCCCAATAGCGTGACCGGAGAAGGTGATCTTTCGGTTGACCTGACTTTCGAGAAGATGGCTGATTTCTCGCCAGCGGAAATTGCGGCCAGAATTGAACCTTTGAAAGGGTTGCTTGAGGCTCGAACGCAACTCTCGAACCTGATGGCCTATATGGATGGCAAGACCGGGGCCGAAACCCTGATCGAGAAAATCCTTGCCAACCCGACATTGCTGGCCTCACTGGCATCCAGTGATACGTCTTCCGCGTTGCAAGAATCCGCATTGGAGTCCTTGCGCTCGTCCGAGCCCTCGGAAGCGCCCGAGGAAGATCAGCAAACGCAGGCCCTTGAGGGTCTCAAAACAATCGGCAGGCCGGATGTCCCCGAAGACACTTCTGTTGCCGACGCTCTTTCGTCCTTGCCAAACACGGAAGACATACCTGAGGAAGACAGCTCTTCCGATGTACTTGCCAATCTGGCCGACGCCGCACCCGAAAAAGAGGAGGTGGACACATCGGCCTCTGATGCCTTGTCATCTCTGGCCGCGGTTGAAGAGAAGGTAGAGGAAGACGATACCGTCGAGGTATTGGGAAACCTCGTGGCATCTGCCCCGATCGAAGGAAAACAAGATACATCCGTAGCCGATGTGCTGTCCTCGCTGCCCGAAATTAATGAACCTGAAGCCCAAAATGAATCTGCCGCGGTTCTGGCAGGATTGGCGACCGAACCTTCTGACGTCGAAGACAATGATACTTCCGTCGCTGAAACCCTTGCCTCCCTGTCGAATGCGGATGAGTTTTCCGAAGCCGATGATACTGCCGATGTACTTACCGGCTTGGCCGGTATGAGACCCGCGGTAGAAGAACACGATACCACGGTCGCCGATGTTCTATCGTCAATTCCCGAAATAGAAGACATTCCCGACGATGCTGGATTTGATTCCGTTTTGTCCGGTCTGGCGACGGAACCGTCCGAAACTGATCCCGAAGACTCGACTGTAGAAAATGCCCTGTACTCCTTGCCTGAGGTTGCCAGTTCTGGCGATGGCAATGATGCAGGTGACATTCTGAGCGGGTTGGCGATAGGCGAAGCGGAAATGGATGTCGAGGATACGTCGGCGGCCAAAGCCCTGTCTTCCTTGCCGGCGCTTGAAGAGGCGCCCGATACAGAAACGTTTGATGATATTCTCGATGACTTGGCGAGCGACACACCAGAGTTGGCAGACGAGAACACGGCTGTAGCGGATGTCCTGTCGTCGGTGCCTGAATTTGATTCTCGAATAGATGACAATGATCTTACTGACATACTGGGGGATCTGTCCAAGTCTACACCAGAGGATGAAATCGGGGATACGTCAGCCGCGGAAGCCTTGGCGGCCCTTTCCACAGCCGGAGACGAGCAAGAAGAAGACAGCTACGAGGGCATTCTTGAAGACCTCTTGAGCGATGATCCCGAACAGGAAGACCCAGAAACATCCGTTGCAGATGTCTTGTCTTCAATATCTGAAATTGAAGAGATCCCAAATGATGGAAGCGACGATATTTTCACGTCACTATCGGAGCTGGAACCAAACTCAGTAGACGAAGAAAAATCTGACGACACGCTGTCTTCCTTATCCGAGTCCAAACACGATCCTGATCCTACTGATGACCTGGAAGGTCTTCTGGCAGATCTGGTTGAATCACCGTCGACGCAAGAATTGATGGAAAACCCAAATTTGGAAGATGTTTTGGATGAGCCTGAAACTCCGGTTGAAGAGACTGCGGAAGAGGCACTTGGCGATAGGTCAGACGACTTGAACCTCATACCCGAACAATCGGATATGAAAGGTGCTTCCGATCGCGAGGACTTGTTGTATGATCCGTTCGATGCCGATCAATCCATTGAAACAGATGCATTGGTGGATGATCTGTTGCGTGATCTGGCGATCGATGAAAACGAAAATACGGCCAGGGAAGCGCAGTCTGAACTTGACGATCTGCTCAATGACCCAGGCGATAACGAACCGAACCACGAAACAGGCCTAGCTGATCCCGAAGACCACGAAAACACTTTGGTAGAATTTGATCAACATGATGGTTCGGAAGTCGACTCTGATCTGGATAGTCTTCTGGACGATTTGACCGATCTGGGCGAAGTGGTCGAAGCAGCAGACACACCACCAGACCCTGCCGATGAAGATGCTTTGCTGAACGAACTGGAGGTCCGTGAAGTTGGCGAGGGCGACGATCTGGACTCGAGCGACCTGTTGTCTGATATAGATATCTCGGATGAAGAAGACACTCTGGGCGAATTCGATGATCCGGGTGAGTTGCCACCGGTATTCGACGAAGAATACGATGCGCTATCAGGTTCCGCAGACGACGATCTTGATGCTTTGTTATCGGCTTTGGAAAACGACGAACCTGTGGATATTGATGACGTGCTTGCCGAGATCGACGAGGGTGATGTTAGGGTTTCGGATCTGGATGACCTGCTTGGCGAGATGGATGTCGAGGCATCGGATGCTCAGCCAGATACCGCCAACCAAGCCGTGCTAATGAGTTCTGATCCAGAGTTCACTTTTGGTGTGTTGAATGCAGAACGTCCGGACACGGGGAAACTGAACCGTAGGCGCTTTCGCATCGCGCTTTTTGGTGATTTTTCGGGCCGCTCGGCACGCGGTACTTTAGAAACCGGGGATACCCTTGCCAATCGCAAACCGATCCTGCTGGATCCGGATACGGTCGAGGATGTGATAGCAGGATTTGCCACCAGCCTCGTATTACCGATCGGCAAGGATGGGGCCGGGATTGAAGTTCGGCTGAACGAACTTGACGACCTGCACCCCGATGAATTGTTCGAAAAGGTTGAGTTGTTCGAGGGTTTGGCGAACCTGAAACGACAGTTGTCATCCGGAGCGACGGCAGAACACGCTTCGCGTCAGTTGATCACTTGGGGTGAGCAGTTCGGTCAGGAGGTTGTGCCGCCCCGAAAAAGTTCGAGCGGCAACACGGTCCGTGCAGACCGGAAGCTGAGCGATTTTCAAGAACTGATTGGCGACATATCTGGCCAATTGGCCCAGGCTTCGCCGTTGGATGAACTGTTGGCCCGGATCGTCGGCCCACATATCAGAAAACTGCCTGACCCAGATGCGGCCGCAATGCAGAAAGCGGTGGATGAAGCTCTGAGTGCGGCTATGCGCTTGGTGCTGCACCATCCTGAATTCCAGTCCCTCGAAGCACAGTGGCGGTCGTTGGACCTGATTGCCCGCAGCGTTGAAACCGATGATACGCTCGAAGTCATGCTGTACGACGTTTCTGCCGATGAAATCGCGGCAGACCTCGCCGCCGAAGATGATCTGTCAAAAACCGGTTTTGTGCGTCTTCTGACCGAGGACCCATTGGACGAAGAAAATGGCCGTGGCGGATTTTCGGCCCTGATTGGCCTATACACTTTCGAAGAAACTCCGCCTCACGCAGAAATCCTGGCCCGCATAGCGCGCGTGGCAGCCCATGTGGATGCCCCGTTCTTTGGTGCCATGACGCCGGGATATCTTGATGTGGATGCCAAGGATCGCCATCCACTGGTGGCGCAAGCCTGGGACACTTTGCGTGCAATGCCAGAGGCAGGTCATCTGGGTCTCGCATCGCCGCGCTTTTTGCTGCGGCGGCCATATGGTGCGAAGTCCGAACCTATCTACGAGTTCGATTTCGAAGAATTCACCATGTCCGAGGGGCTTAAAGGAATGCTCTGGGCAAACCCGGCGGTGTTGGTTTTGATCCTTCTGGCGCGTTCGTTCAAACAAAACGGTCCGTCTATGGGTCTGGGGCAGGTCATGACTCTCGGCGGAATGCCATATCATTTCGTCAATGACCGGTACGGAGATCAGGTTGCACTTCCATGCACTGAACGCAATCTGACGTTGCCGAAACATGAACATACCATCGCGCGTGGATACATGCCGATTGTGTCGATCAAGGGCCGTGACGAAATCCGGCTTGGTTCATTTAACTCGGTGGCCGGGCGGGAAATCCTGGGGCCGTGGTCAGGTATGCCGCTTTCGGACCCGTCGCCGCCAAAACCGGCGGCGCCCGCGCCGCAGGAGATAGTTCCTCAGGATCAGGATGAAGTACCGCCAGATGACGATCCTCTAGGCGATCTCGATGACCTCCTGGCAGGGTTCTCGGACGATGCGGCAGATGATGGTGATAGTGATGATATTGACGCCGAACTGGCGGCACTTTTGGAAGACCTGTAGAACCGTGATGACCCGGAGACCCTTGCCGGCTTTCCGGGAAAGGAGATGAGATGGCCAATACCCGCGATGAAAAACTGCTGTGGGTCACCGGGGATTTCGCCCAGGAGGATTGCGAAATTCGCCGTGCCGTTGTCACGGATGGCATGAGCCAGCTGACCGAAACCCGAATAGAGGTTGTCTGGGCCAAATTCGACGTCAAACTCGAAGAGTTTCTCGGCAAGTTTATGACTATTCACCTCGAGACTAGTGTAGGCAATGAAAGATTGTTCAGCGGCATGGTCGTTGGTGCCAAGGTCGTAGACATCTCAAGCGGAGGCGTTTTGATCGATCTGGAGCTCAGGCCGAAGCTTTGGCTTCTTACGCGCCGCAGGAACTCCAAGATCTTCCAGAACATGACCGCGCCTGCCATCATCGACGAAATTCTAAATGATCACGGAATATCGCGCACCCGCAATTCGACGTCGGAAACCTATGGCGAGCGGGAATACTGTGTTCAATACCGGGAAACGGATTACGATTTCATCTGCCGTTTGATGGAAGAGGAGGGGATCTATTACTTCTTCGACCATGCTGATTCCGATGGAGTCGGCGAGACGCTGGTTTTTGCCGATGGCTCGGGTGCGCATTCCGCCCTTCCCGAAACACCAAGCCCGGAATTCTTCGACCGCGATGCAAGTTCCGCGCGCCGGGGTGATCATGTATTCGAGATGACCAGCAATCAGCACATCACGAGTGGGGCTGTGACGTTGAGGGATTTCGATATGGAAACGCCCACCGCAGACCTGACAGTTGCGAGCAACATTGCCAAAGGCATACATAGCTTCAAAACTAAGGAGAACTACGACTATCCCGGTCATTATCGGCGCGACACAAGCCTGGGCACATCGCGCGCGCGCATTCGCATGGAGGCCGAAGCCGCAAGATTTGCTAAATGGAAGGGGGCTTCCACCGTGCGGACTATGGCGGTGGGTGGAACATTTCAAATTGAAAATACCGATAACCTCAAGATCAAGGATACAGCCACCGACTATCTTGTCATCAGCGCCGCGCATTACATGCAGGCACCTGGAAACTACACTGCCGACGCCGAGCGCAAGGATATTGAAAAAGATGCCTTTCCTTTCCCAAAGGACGCCAAGGAATTGTATTCCAACGATTTTCATGCGATTCCGAAAGCCGAACCCTTTCGAACCCCGCTGGTGACGCCTTGGCCCCAGATCAGCGGGCTGCATACTGCGATCGTGACCGGACCTTCGGGGGAGGAAATCTACACCGACGAACATGGACGGATCAAAGTTCAGTTTCATTGGGACCGCGATGGACAAAAAAACGAGAACACCACCTGTTGGGTTCGTGTGGTAACTCCGTGGTCGGGAAAGAACTGGGGAATGGTGCATGTGCCGCGTATCGGGCAGGAAGTCGTGATCCAGTTCGAAGAGGGCGACCCGGACCGGCCAATCTGTACAGGAATGCTTTACAATGCCGAAACGCCGACGCCCTACGACTACCCGGCAAACGCGACACAATCGGGTATCAAGACCAACTCGTCAAAGGGCGGAGACGGTTTCAACGAGTTGATGTTTGAAGACAAGAAAGACGCCGAACTGGTCCGTTTTCAGTCAGAAAAAGACTATGAACAGATCATCAAGAACAACGCAACGATCACCATTGGCATGGAGAAAAAAGACGCGGGCGATCTTACCCAGACAGTTTTCAATCACGTCACAGAGACTATCAAAGAAGGCAACCATACCTTTACGATAGAAAAGGGTGACCAGACCTTTGACATCAGTACCGGTAGCCAGACCGTTACGATCAAGACCGACCAGACAGAGACAATCGAAGGACAGTCGACTCGCACAGTCACCGGCGATCATTCCGAGACGATCAAACAGGGCGACAAGAGCACCACGGTGAGTTTGGGGAATATCACGGTCGATGCCAGTGCTGGCAAGATCACGATGACTGCCGCGCAGTCGATCGAGTTGAAAGTTGGCTCATCGTCGGTGAAACTCGACCAAACCGGTGTTACGGTGAAGGGCATGATGATCACAGTGGAAGGCACGGCAAAAACTGACGTGAAAAGCCCGATGACCACCGTCGACGGCAGCGGGATGCTGACCCTCAAAGGTGGTCTCACGATGATCAACTGAGGACTTTGATCATGACCGCAAAATGGCAAAACATGACTAAGGTGCCACAGCAACCGGCTGCGCGAGCTTTGGCTGGCGCAAATGCAAAGCTGGCCACCAAACTTTCGGCGCCGGCTAGTTCGATGCCGGATGTTGTCTTGGCTGAGTTGGAAGAAAAAAACGCCCCGGTCGATATTCTGAGGCTGATGTCCGTTATTTTGCCACCGCGCGAACGAATTTGGTGGGCCTGTCTGGCGGCACGCGACGTTATCGGCCCGGCGCCCGACCACAATACGCCGTCACTTGCCGCAGCGGAAGAGTGGGTGTTTCGCCCTTCCCCTGAAAACCGCGCAAAAGCTGCGCTTGCGGTGGATACCGCCGAATTGGACGATGAAACGGTCAAATGCGCGCAAGCTGTGGTTTATGCCGATGGAACCTTGGGGCCAGGCGAGTTGGCGGAACATGCGGCCCCTCCGGGTGCGGGTGAGGTTCTGACCTTTGCGATGAACCTCGTGGCGCTGGAACACCACAAAGACGATTTTGAGTCGTATCTGCAGTTGCTTATCGACCGCGCAGTCAATATCGCCAAGGGCGGAAACGGTAAAATAGGGGCAAAGGAGGGCTGATCATGGGTTTCCCGCAAGCCAGAGTGACAGATCTGCATCCTTGTGTGCTTCTGGCACCGCCACCGGCACCGCCGTCACCGGTTCCTGCACCGATGCCGATCCTCCCACCCTGCATGACAACGGTTTTGGTGGGGAAATTGCCGGCAGCACGGCTGACCGATCTGGCAACACCGGGTGCGCCCCATCCGATCATCAAAGGTTCCGCCACTGTGCTTATCGGAAAACTGCCTGCAGCACGCGTCATGGATAATGTCGCGTGTGGCGGCATGATCGTAAAAGGTGAATTTACAGTTTTGGTAGGAGGTTGATCTCAAAGCATGTTTGTCACGCTTAAGTTTCAGTCGACCGGAACCGTACCCGGTGATGGTCGCCCGGTCGCGATGCGAGGCGGGTCTTTGACCGTTGGGCGTGCCGAAACAAACGATTTGGTTTTGCCGGACCCGGACAGGATGCTTTCCAAGAACCATTTCGTGGTCGAAGATCACAACGGTAACGTTGTAGTTGTCGATCTGAGTACGAACGGAACTTTCTTGAACTACTCCAAGCTTCCGCTGGGGCGTACGCCGACGCCGTTGAACAATGGCGATGTGCTGATCGCCGGGAACTATGAAATGGTAGTCGAGATAGGTGCCGAAAAGGGATCGCTCGAAGATGCCATTCCTGCACCGATGGATCAGGGCAATGTGAGCCACGGACAGGCGCAAAATGCGCCCGATCCTTTGGCTCTACTCGATGATGCGGGACCCGAGGGTGATTTTCTGGATGATCTCTTGGGCTCGGGGGATGCGCCAAAAGGCCATTCGCAGCTTGAACGCAATGATCCGATGGATGAACTGCTACCACCGTTGGACGATGATGACCCGTTCTTTGGCAAGCCAGAAGATCCGCATGCCGGTCAAGGCGCAAGCGATGCGGCGCACAACCCATCGGCGCAGGATGCGTTTTCCTCTCCGACGGCCAGTGCAAATTTCATCCCGGAGGACTGGGAAGAAGATTTACTGTCGCCTTCGGGTTCGGCGCAGGCACCGTCAAGTGATCCATTCAAGGAACCCCCATCACCTGAAAGGACTTCGGGGCCAACGCCACGACCGACCCCGGCTGTGGAATCTTCGCAAGGAACGGTTGCGCCACCTCCGCCGCAGAGATCTGAACAGCCAGGCGATCATTCCTCGGCACGCGCCTTTTTGGAAGCGTTGGAGATCGAGGACTTACGGATCGATGATGCCGATCTTCCTGCCACAATGGGGCGGATGGGGCGTGTTCTGCGGGCGATGATCACCGGTCTGCGGGAAATTCTGATGACCCGCACTTCGATCAAAAGCGAATTCCGCATTGATCAGACCATGATAAGCGCAGGCGGTAACAATCCGTTGAAATTCTCGATCAGCCCCGAGCAGGCCATCGAAGCGATGATCAAGCCGCGCGCGCGTGGTTATCTGGGCTCGGAAGAGGCGACTGAACAAGCTTTGAACGATATCAAGGCGCACGAAGTCGCGATGGTCACGGGGATGGAGGCCGCCCTCAAGGGTGTCCTGGCCAAACTCAGCCCCGATGAAGTTGCGGGCAAGATCGAAAGCTCTGGTGCGCTTGGCAGTCTCTTTAAGGGAAAGAAAGCGCGCTATTGGGAAGCCTACGAGAACATATTTGAAGAAATTTCGGATCAGGCCGAAAACGAGTTCCACGACCTGTTCAGCCGCGAGTTTGCGCGCGCCTACAAGGAGCAGTTGGAAAAACTGAAGTAACGTCGCAATGTGAAATTGGCGGCGATGAGAATTGAGGGAGGACTGGGTTTGTCCTGGGACAGTAAGGTACTTTGGACCGAGGGGTTGTTTTTGCAACCTCACCATTTCCAGCAGGCGGACCGGTACACCGAGGCGCTGGTCGCGGGGTTGGCCCGACGGATCACGCCTTATGCCTGGGGCGTCAGTTCTCTGGAACTTGATGACGAGGTCCTGAAAGTTGGTCAGATTGCGCTGAAGTCCTGCTCAGGCCTGACGCAGGACGGGACAGTTTTCCGGATGCCGCAATCCGATACCCACCCGCCCGCGCTGGAAGTTCCCGAAACAATAAAGGACTGCGTGGTTTACCTGACCGTTCCGCAACGCCGTCAAGGTGCATCCGAGGTTGACCTGTCAGGTGCGGAACAATCGGCAAGCCGCCTGCGTCCGACCGAGCATGAAATCACCGATGTGATGAGCCAGCAAAAAAAGCCAGTGACGATCGGTGTGGGAACGCTTCGTTTACAGTTCGCGCTGGAAGTCGATGATCTGGCGGATCGTCTGGCCATTCCGATTGCCCGCATTATCGAGGTGCGCCCGGATCGTGAGATCATTCTTGATAGGGGTTTCATACCAAGCTGTCTGGATGTGCGGGCTGCCCCGGCACTCAGCGGTTTTCTGAATGAATTGGAGGGCATGCTTGCCCACAGGATGCAAGCGCTTGCCGGTCGCTTGTCCGAGGGCGGTCCCGCCAAGGGTGCGGCAGAGATCTCAGATTTTCTTTTGCTGATGACGATCAACCGAGCGCTACCGGTAGTTCGCCATTTTTCAAATATCGAAAACGTTCATCCTGAAACGGCCTTTCGCCTTTGTGCGTCGTTGGCGGGTGAATTGGCAACCTTCATGAGCTCTGAAAAGGAGGCACCGCAATTCAGTCCCTATCAGCACGACAAACTGACAGGTACGTTCGCGCCGGTGATCCGCATGTTGCGGCAATATCTCAGTTCCGTTCTTGAACAGACCGCGATTTCGATCCCATTGGAACCCCGGAAGTATGGTATAAGTGTTGGTGTCATCGCCGACCGGAAATTGATCGGCAATGCAGGTTTCGTTCTTGCCGTTAGCGCCGATATTCCTGCAGAAGATGTGCGCCGTCACTTTGCCGGTCAGGCCAAGACAGGTCCGGTCGAAGAAATCCGCCAGCTTGTGAACTCGGCCTTGCCCGGCATTACGCTCAGACCTTTGCCTGTCGCGCCTCGGCAAATCCCGTATCATTCCGGCGTCGTTTATTTCGAACTGGATGCTGCCAGCCCGTATTGGAGCAAGATGACCACATCAGGCGGCATCGCGGTGCATGTTTCAGGCCAGTATCCGGGGCTGACAATGGAGCTTTGGGCCATTCGCAACCACTGAGCCGATGAGCCGGGTTCGCGTTGTTTTAATTTGATAGAGTGTTCCGGCTAGGTCAGACTGGCTAGCAAGGCTCGAAAAGAACAGGTGTAACTTAATGTCAGATGACGATCCGTTCGCAGAACCGAACGACACCGACAAAACAGTGATCCGCCCGAACCCCGGCGGGCGTCGCCCGGTGCATAGCGCTTCGCAACAGCCTGCAGCCCCTCAGGCCAGCGATCCTTCTGGGTATGGAACACCACCGCTTGAACCGGCGTCTGCACCTACGGCGGGCGCGGGTGGCGTCGGCGCATATGGCGTTCCCCAGTCGCGGACTAAGCAGCAGCAATCCGCACCTACGGCGGAGCCTGTCGTCATGACCGGTATGAATCGCTTGAATGCTTGTGCTACACCTTTGTTTTCATTGATCAGTCGCATACGAAACCGGGCACAGCACATGGACCCGGACAAACTTCGACAAAGCGTGGTGTCCGAAGTCCGCACCTTTGAAAATGCGGCGCTTCAGGCCGGAATTGCGGCGCAGACGGTGAAGGTAGCGCGGTATGCGATCTGCGCGACACTGGATGATGTGGTCCTGAACACGCCTTGGGGTGAGCAATCCAGTTGGGCCACGCAATCGCTTGTTGGAACCTTCCACCGCGAAACGGTGGGCGGTGATCGCTTCTACGACCTGCTGGCGCGCCTCGAGAAAGAGCCCGGCTCCAATATCGAACTTCTGGAATTTGTCTATATGTGCCTGTCCCTCGGGTTCGAGGGGCGGCTTCGCGTAGAGCAGGGGGGAAGCGACAGACATCTGCAGATCCGGCAAGGTTTGGCTCGGCTTATCCGCGCCCAGCGAGGACCGCTCGAATACGATTTGTCGCCGCATTGGGAAGGTGCGGACAAACCATATCGCGCGCTCAGCGCATGGAAGCCCGTCTGGATTGCGGTGGGGGTCACCGCGGTCTTGCTGGTGTTAGAATTTGCCGGTCTTTCGTATGCCCTGTCTTCCAAGACTGAAAACCTGATGGGCCAACTTTCGGTGATAGATTCAGGACCGGTGGCCGAGTTGCAACGCCGCGCACCTCCCCCTCCACCGCCACCACCTGAGCAAGCAAAAGTTGAAAAAGTGGCGCAGTTCCTTCAGCCCGAAATTGAAGAGGGCATCGTCAAAGTCTTCGAAGCAGGCAACACACTGGTTATCAGGATCACCGGGTCGGGAATGTTCGGGTCAGGGTCGGATCAGCTGCAGGATTCGTTTGTAGATCCCGTCAATCGGGTCGCTCAAGCGCTAAACGACGAACCGGGGCCGGTCATCGTGGCGGGACATTCAGACAATGTCCCAATCCGATCCTCACGGTTTCCCTCCAACATGCATTTGTCATTGGCAAGGGCCAAGTCCGTTATGGAGCAGATGGCTGACGCCTTGAACGACCCATCAAGACTTAGTGCCGAAGGCCGTGCAGACAATGAGCCGATTGCAGACAACTCGACCCGCGAAGGACGTGCGGCCAACCGCAGAATCGAAGTCTTGCTGGTCCAGGAGCAGAACTGATGCTTATCAACCGACTTATCCTGCCGCTGTTCCGTTCGATCTATACCATCCTGCTGCTTGTCGCGGTCGTGCTGGCAAGTTGCCTGATCTATTTTGGCCCTTTGATTGGTTGGGGCGAATGGCGCCCGTTTGACAGCTTGAGCGGCCGCTTGATCTGGGGTGGCGCGATCTTCGGCTTCTTTTTTGTGATAATGTTGATCATTTTCTTCGTTCGACGCCGTCGCGAAAAAAAGATGACCGAGGAAATCGTCGAAACGGTGGATGAAACCGGCGACATGATCGGCTCCGAAATCGCAGAACTGCGCTCAAAGCTGAAGACGGCGATGTCCCAATTGCGCAAATCCAAGAACGGGCGCAGACATCTGAATGAATTGCCCTGGTATGTGATGATAGGGCCGCCGGGCGCAGGCAAAACCACTGCCATCGTGAATTCCGGCCTGAGTTTTCCTTTGGCCAGGGAAATGGGTAAATCTGCAATCGGAGGCGTGGGCGGAACCCGTAACTGTGACTGGTGGTTCACCGAAGACGCGGTCCTTATCGACACCGCCGGCCGCTATACGACCCAGGAAAGCGATGCCGAAGTCGACAACGCGGCTTGGGTCGGTTTTCTTGGATTGCTCAAGAAGTACCGGAAGCGACAGCCAATCAACGGCGCGATGATCGCTATCAGCCTGAGCGACCTGTCACTACAGGACGAGATGACGCAAAAAGAACATGCCAAGGCGGTTCGACGTCGACTAGAGGAATTGCGCGAGACGTTGGGTGTCCGTTTCCCGGTTTATGTCCTTTTCACCAAGGCTGATCTGATCGCGGGCTTCGCCGAATTCTTCGACAATTTGGGCAAGGAAGAGCGCGAGCAGGTCTGGGGTTTCACACTGCCTCTGGACAAGGTCAAAGGTGAACAATCCCCGGTTGCGGCGTTTGATGAGGAGTTTGCAGGTCTCTTGGGGCAACTAAATGCGCAGTCCTTGGAGAGGATGCAGACCGAGACCGATCCCCAGCGCCGCGCGCTTGTCGCCGGGTTCCCGGTTCAGGTTGCCTCTGTTCGCAAGGTTGCCCGCGATTTTCTGAGCGAAGTCTTCCAGGAAAGCCGATACCAGCATCGCCATATGTTGCGAGGGGTGTACTTCACATCGGGTACACAGGAAGGTACACCGATCGACCGCCTGATGCTCGGCATGGCTCGTACGTTTGGTATCGGACGGCAAGCCATCGGTTCAGGACAGGGGACGGGACGATCCTATTTCCTGACCCGGTTGTTCGAAGCGGTGATCTTTCGCGAGGCGGGTCTGGTATCTGCCGACGACAAGGTTGAACGCCGTTACAGAATCGTCAAATGGGGTTCTATCGCGGCCACGATTTTGGCGGCAATCGGTGTTGGTGCCTTGCTGGTGCGTAGCTATCTGGGCAACGCCGACCTGATAGCAGAGGCACGGGACAGTGTCGGCGCCTATCAGGCCGCCGCGGCAACACTTCCTCCCAGCCCGGTCGGGGATACCGATCTTGTGCCCGTAGTGCAGGCGCTCAACAACCTTCGCGACATGCCTGCCAATCCCGTGCTTGATGACCCCGACCCCGAACGCCGCCTGACATACGGTCTGTATCAGGGTGAGGTGATCGGCACGCAGGCTGCACAAACTTATCGCGCCGCGCTGAACCGGCGCTATTTGCCAAGGTTGCTGTTGCGGCTGGAAGAGCAGATGGCAGCCAATATCAACAACCCGGATGTCCTCTATGAAGCGCTCAAGGTCTATCTGATGCTTGGGCTGCAAGGCCCGATGAACAAGGACCTAGTTCGCGAGTGGATGAATATCGACTGGACGGTCTCCTATCCTGGGCCATCGCGCGACCAACTGCGAGCCGATTTGAACGACCATTTGGACGCATTGCTTGGTCAGCCCATGCAGGAAATTGCGTTGAACGGCCCAATGGTAGAGCAGATTCAGGGTATCCTGTCCGAGATGCCGCTGGCCCAGAGGGTTTATAATGGGATTATAGCCAGCCCTGCTTCAACCGCTTTGCCAGAATGGCGGCTTACCGAGGTTGGCGGCCCTGCCGTCACACGTGTTCTGGTCCGCAGTTCCGGAAAGCCGCTCAACTCCGGGATCGAAGGTATATTTACCTATCAAGGCTTCAACGGGGTATTCTTGGGAGAAGCTGTCGGCGTCGCAAAGCGTGTTCAACGGGAAAGCTGGGTATTGGGTCCGCGTGGCGAAGCAGAACAGACGGAACTCGCACTTGCAGCTCTCAGCCGTGATGTTCTTGACCTGTATTACAACGACTACATTGCACGGTATGACGCCATTTTGGGCGATATCGATATCATCCCAATGGAATCGCTCAGTCACGCCGTCGAGGTTACAAATGTCCTGTCCGGACCGACTTCGCCGATTGTGAATATCCTGATGGCGATTTCCGACGAAACACGGCTCACCGAAGACCGCTCTGCATTGGCTGACACTGAGGTCAGCAACAAACTCTCCACCGTGGCTGGAATTGAGCTGCAAGCCAATACCTCGGTGCAAACCCAGATCTTGCTCGAGGCGCTGGCAAAAACGGCGACCGGGCAGGGGGCTCAACCCATAGCGCCGCCCGGCACCTATGTTCAGGACCGGTTTGACTGGTTGCATCAGTTGACGGCACGGCCCGAGGCGCAACCTTCGCAACTTGATATGCTGATGGGCTCGTTGACAGACGTGTACCAGGACCTCAACAAAATGTCGTTCAGCGGCGTGTCAGGAGCGGAAAGCGGGCAGGCCATGCAGCGTTTCATGCAAGAAGCGGCGCGTGTTCCTGGGCCAATGGAACGTTGGGCTACGCAGATTGTCAACGGCTCATCTGGCATCACGACGGACAGCACGCGTGCATCGATCAATGCTCGGTGGCAGGCTAATGTTTTGCCGTTTTGCGAGCAGGTTCTGGAAAACCGCTACCCGTTCGACCGTCGGGCGCGTGCGGACGTTGCGATTGGCGATTTTGCCAAGTTGTTTGGGCCTGGTGGGATGATCGACGCCTTCATGAACGACAACCTGATCAAGCACGTTGATATGCGCACGCGGCCTTGGACATGGAAAACTGGCGTGAACCAGACCGATCTCGGGATAAGTCAGGCGGTGTTGCAACAACTGCAATACGCAGCGGAAATCCGCGATGCGTTCTTTGCAAACGGTCCGCAACCGGCAATTAACTTCCAGATCATGCCCGAAGCGCTCGATCCCAAGGCAAAAGGTGTGACTTTGGAAATTGACGGCCAAACCCTGGAGTTCCGTCATCGCGGCGGGCTGCCATCACCGTTAGCCGTGGCATGGCCGGGGCCTGTTGGGCTTGCGCGGGTCAGTTTCGATCCGCAAAAGAAAAACATCGAAAGCGTACTAAGCCGTGATGGACCCTGGGCGTGGTTTCGACTGTTGGATGCGGCCGAAGTGCGACGAACCAACGTATCCGACCGCAAGAAAGTCATTTTCAATGTCGGAGGCCGGATCGCTATCTTCCAGCTACAATCGGGATCGGTGATCAATCCCTTTGCGTTGCCAGCGCTTGCCAAATTCAGCTGTCCCAAGTCGTTTTGATGCAGCGGCAGAGGTTCGGAGCATTCGGTAAGATGCCGTCGGCTGGCGACTTTTTTCGCCTCAGCCTTTCCCAGTCTTTTGTGGCCGAATGGGATGAATGGTTGCAACGCTGTCTGTTGCAGGGGTCCGAGTTGAATTCCGGAAGATGGAATGAGCTTTACATGTCCGCGCCGATCTGGCGGTTCTGCCTGTCACCGGGACTTGCTGGTCCACAAAAGGTCCTGGGCGTTCTGATGCCGTCAGTCGATCGGGTGGGCCGCCGCTTTCCGCTGACACTCGCCGCTCCAGTAGTTTCCGGCAGCAGTGCTTTTCTGGACCATTTCAACAATATCGGTGTATTCGAGGCCCTAGAGAGGGTTGCATTGGACGCGCTGGATGATGACATGTCTCGTGATCGGTTAGACAAGGCCCTGTCTGAAATAGCCGTTCCATCCTCTCAACAGAACGCGAACATACAAAAAACCGGCAACTGTATCATCCTGAGACAGGAAAACGGGCAAAATGGTTGCTTGCCCGATCTAGCTTCGGGACTAATGTCGGATTCTTTTCGCAATCCGAGCATTTGGAGCACAGTCGTTCAGGGCGGTTCCCGTCTGATGGTCTGCGAAGGTTTACCGTCCGGACCAAAGATGCAAGGCTTGTTCAATCTTCATGCCGAAATCTGGGCCGAGGCACCACCTACATGACTTTTTCCAGGGTACGTTACAACGCACGCACGCATGTCGGCCTGAGACGAAAGGTAAACGAAGATTCGATTCTGGCGCTTCCGGATGAAGGTATCTGGCTTGTTTCGGACGGCATGGGAGGCCACGCTGCCGGCGATTACGCCAGCCGTCTGATTGCGGATATGGTGGCTGCAATTCCTTCGGGTCTGACGCCATCCGACAAGCTGCATGCTCTTCGTGACATCCTGCGCCTGGCCCATGAGGCAATCCAAAAAGAAGCCTCGAAGCGCGGTGGGCAGACAATTGGGGCAACAGTGGTTGTTCTGATGATGGCCAACGGGCATTTTGTCGGTTTGTGGGCAGGCGACAGTCGGATTTACCTGATGCGCGATGGTGAAATTCAGATGCTGACATCCGACCACTCCTTTGTGGCCGAGTTGGTTCTGGCCGGTCAGATGACATGGGACGAAGCCGAACATCATCCACAGTCCAACGCCATTACCCGGGCGGTTGGAGTTGGAGGAGAACTGGAACTCGATAAATTTCGTGGCGCACTGCAACCCGGAGACCGATTTTTGTTGTGCTCGGATGGATTGACGAAATACGCTACTTTCGGGATGTTGCAACGTGCCATGTCGGAAATGCCGATCGAAACCATATCGGATCGCTTGGTGCAACTGGCACTGGATGGCGGCGGCAGCGACAATATTTCGGTTATTGTGGTAGATGTGGTTCAATGATTTTAAAAGCAAAAAAATAAGCTCACCTTTTGAGGTTTTGATCTCACAACTGAAGCTCGCCGTCAATGTGTTGATTATGCGTCTTAAAATTCTGTCTCGAGCTCACATCGAAAAGTTTCGGGCCAAATCTGAAAGATTTTCGCAGGCCTCATTGTAAACCGGTACGCGGATTCGAGCCCTCTTCTGGAGAACCCGTGCCCAATCGTGAACGCACTCCTCAAATCTCAGCAAAACTGGTCGGCTCAGACCGCTTGAAAAATACAGTTGCTAAGCCCGTGTCGACGGCACACCTCCGCCGTCGACATGCCTGCCTCGTGTTCCTTGATCGTCCAGATAATCTGCGCTTCGGTGAAACCGCTTTTTCGAATTCATTTGCTCCTTCGAAGGGTTCATCAAACTTGACCTGAGACCCAACTTTCATCCAGTCTTTGGGAGAAACCGTCGTTGATTTGCGCTGCTCCCCAAGTTTGGACCGCCGGAAGCTAGATTTTTCCGGCTCCTTCATGATGGTGGGCTGGTGACGCCATCGGGATAATGCATGGCGATCGGGACGTTATATCCGATCGCACTGTGGGGTCTGTCTTCGTTGTCGTACCTGCGCCAATCCTCCAGCATTTCACGGGCATCCGCAAGACTCATGGACCAGTGCGCGTTCAGGCATTCGGTCTTAGGTAGCAAATGCACCAAAATGCCATCTGGATGACCGGCGAGATCTCGTGTGGAATGGCGGCATGTCGAAACCATTGATTGTTCACACGCTGACAGAGAAGCGGGCCGAGATACTGTGCCAGATTAAAGCATACGAAGCGCAGTTCGCACATGCGAAGCACGATCTGGCGCATGTGAACGCGACGATTGAACTGTTCGCCGCATCTGAACGGCAGCGTGCCCGGTACATTGTGAGCCATGGGTTCTTCAAGAAGGGCGAGATCGCGGATATCTGTGCCCGCCATCTCGGGGTCGATGTTGAGCTGACCACGAGAGAACTTGCCGACCGCGCAATGGCGGAGCGCGACCAGGACATCTCAGATACTGCGCTTAGGAACTCGGTGGTCTTCAAGGTCGTTCAGGCGCTGCGACATGCCAAGCGACGAAAGCTCGTCAGGATGATCGAGAAGAAGAAAGGCATGTGTGTCTGGGGTGCCGGCGACGCCGTCACGCTGCGCGCCGTTGCCAATACCCTTTCCACGACCGGCTGACCGGGGACGCGAGAGCGCCGCCGATCAAACAATCCGCCAGGCGGCCATTGCTCTCCTCCCGATGATCCTCGAGCCAGGCTGCATGGGCCGCGTATGCATCGAGATAACTTCCGTCGACCTTCAGATGCTGTCCGCCAATCATCCGTCTAAGCCGCGAGAAGAAGCTCTCGGCAAGGTTGGTATGAGCTCCTCCGACGCTGTAACCCTCTGAATGATTGATCCTTTGCATGTCAAAGTCAGTTTCCAGAAGACCCAATGCGCGACTTCATCGGCCGAGACAACGGTATCTGGAGCGATCCTTTCCCTTGCGAACTCGACGCCCTGCGCCTCTCGAAGAAAGGTTCTCGTCACAGTTCGGTCGCCCCGCTGGCGGAGCACGACAACCACCCGGCGCTTCCCACTCCGGTTGGCGCGACGCCGCCGGTCGACACGCTCCTCCCGCAGATTGGCGGGCCGGACATGACCACCGAACACGGCGCCATCAACCTCGACCTCGCCGTCCAGACGGACGTCCCGGGTCTCCGCCTTCATTGCTTCTCTGAGCTTGTGCATGGGTAATCCCCCCCGATCTTAAGGGGATGCGGAAGTAGAATTTTCTCGGCAGGATGAACGAGGAGATTCCGATGAAGAAGACACGATTCACAGAGGCCCAGATCATGGGTGTGCTGCGCCAAATGGAGGGCGGTGTGCCTGCCGCCGAGCTTTGTCGCGAGCGCTGGATGAGCAGTGCCACGCTGTACAAGCGGCGGGCGAAGTATGGCGGCATGGACGCCAGTCTCATCAGCGAGATGAAGGCCATGGCCGAGGAGAACCGTCGGCTGAAGCGCATGTACGCCGACGTCAGCATGCAGAACGACTTGCTGAAGGAGGCTGTTGGAAAAAAATGATACGGCCAGCTCAGCGCCGGGAGTTGGCCGTGAAAGCGGTGGCGATGAAAGGGGTCAGCATCGCGCTGGCGTGCCGGGCGTTCGGCGTCAGCGAAACGTGCTACAGGCACAGCCCGAAGCTGGATGAGGAGAACGAGCAAATCGCCGACCTGCTCCTCGGCCTGACGGCTGCAAATAAGACTTGGGGCTTTGGCCTGTGTTTTCTGTATCTGCACAACGTGCAGGGGCATAGGTGGAACCACAAGCGGGTTTACCGGATCTACCGCGAGCTGGAGCTGAACCTGCGGATCAAGCCGCGCAAGCGTCTGAAGCGAGAAAAGCCGGACGAACTGGCTGTGCCTGGGCCCCCGAATGAGCTCTGGTCGATGGATTTTATGGCCGACAGGCTGGGGGATGGACCGCAATTCCGGCTGCTGAACGTTCTGGACGACTTCAACCGCGAAGGGTTGGGCATTGAGATCGACTTTTCACTGCCTGCAGAACGAGTTGTTCGAGCCCTGATCGTGTTCGGATAGCCGATCTGCCCGCAGACCCGTTCGAGCGTCTGCACGACATCTTCGCCCCGATAAGTGAAGCGAGGATCGGCTGCCGCACAGAGGCGGGAATGCGTGTCAACAATGGTCAGGATACGCAGCTTGTTGCCCAGGGCAAGTTGGTCGTGCACGAAGTACATTGCCCAGACATCGCTCGGTCCGACTGCTTCCTGGCGATCTTCCCGCAGCTTTGCCTTCACCCGTCGTTTCGGGTGCTTGTTCCTCATCTGCTGGCCTAACTCATTGTAAATCCGGCGGGTCTTCTTCATGTTGATCACCCATCCTTCGCGTCGCAGCAGCACGTGCACACGCCTGTAACCATAGCGCACACCCGTCTCCGCGATCTCTTTGATCCGCCTCTCGACGGCAGCCTGATCCGTTCGCCGGGCCTTGTAGTGGTAGGTGGAGGTGTCGAAGCAGATGGCCCCACAGGCCTTCCGGATCGACACGCCCCAGTCGACGCACATCCTGGTCACGATCTCGCGCAAACGACCAGACTTCAGAGCTTTCGCCGAATGATGTCCTGAAGCATCTCACGGTCAAGCGTCAGATCGGCCACGATCTTCTTCAGCCGGGTGTTGTCATCCTCAAGCGCCTTCAACCGACGTATCTCGTCCGGCAGCAGCCCGCCATACTTCTTCTTCCAATTGAAATACGTCGCCTGACTGATCCCGGCCTTGCGGTAGATCTCCGCGACCGGCGTGCCCTGCTCGCCCTGCTTCAGAATGAAGGCCTTTTGCGCCTCCGTGAACTTCGATGCTTTCATGCGATTCCGCTCCTTTCCCAGCCAAGGAAACCTAGCGGAAAAACCCAGCTTCAATCGATCCAGTTTTCAGGAGGCAGA